>DNHK01000233.1 GCA_003485905.1 Gammaproteobacteria bacterium
CTTGGGCGAAAGATGGTAAATGCGATCCCAAGTTGGTCGCACTGTGATGCAGTATTCTTCTCACCGTCGTCGAGCAAGCGCACCAATTCTTGCTCAGCTAAATCTTGAGTATTTTTCTTGGATAGCACACTACTTGAACTAAATACTATTAATCGCCTCAAACCGTGATGCGCCAAGGAAGGTAAATGCCGTGGTAGCAACCATATAGGCGCGCAATGTACCATCGTGTCTATCGGTGTAGAGCCTTCTCTTGCAATTCCTTCTATAGGTAAGAAGTCTTCATGCTCCATGTCCCACTTTATTCCGGCACTACTATCAACAACACTTCTACTGACCGGTACAACACGACATTTTCTGCGTTCGAATTCTTCCCACAACGGCTGCCCGACCACACCGCGTGCCCCACTTAGTAAAACTACTTTGCTCAAGACACCTTCTTCACAATCGCCCATAAAGCCCTAGGGATAAAAAGCAAATAAATACCACTTCGGATCAAGCCCCGCACCAGAAAGTTATATTTTCTTCCTTCAAATTTACCAAAGAATCGGTCCATACCCCGATGTAGATACCACAATACGCGTACTGGTCTGGTCTGGCTGCTAACTCCTTTTTCATGCACCAATCGCGCCGCACCGATCCACGCGACTTTATAACCCGACAACCAGAAACGTTTACACCAATCAAGATCCTCACAGTGCATAAAATATCCTTCGTCCAACAACCCCACCCCTTCAATTGAACTACTTCGAGCAACCATAAACGCTCCCGAAATGGCATCCACAAATTCAATTGAAGAGTCGTTTAATTCACGTCGTGCCGACTCTTTACCCCGATCGAAATCACTATTAAATAATTTCTCTAAACCGATCAGTCGAAACAAGGCCTGCAATAAAGTAGGGAAATCTCGCTTCGACGTTTTTTGGTCACTACCATCGATATTTAAAATACGCCCACCAGCAAGACCAATTGTTGCGTCACTAAGCATGGCATCTGATATTAATGGCCATACCGTTGGCCCCAACTCACAATCCGGGTTCATCAGAACCACGAACTCGGTGTCCAGATTCGTCAAAACTTGATTGTTCGCTGCGGCAAAACCGATATTCTCGGTATTCTGAATGACGTTCAATCGGGAATCAGTTATAGATTTACGTAGTAATGCGATACTGCTATCGCTCGACGCATTATCTACAACAGTTACTGGGCCTGGAATACACTCTAACGCAGAGCTGACCGCCCGCAACAACCAATCTCCCGAGTTGTAGTTAACGATTACTGTTTGAACAAGTATTCCAGCCATTCTAGCTTTCGGCTTTCAAAGCTACACTTGTGGCAATAATCTCGCGGCCTGTTTTACCAAGAAATCCGTCTCGGATTCCCGCCAACATCATCTTAAAATTTTGATATCTTGGCGCACAAAATATCGTGTATAAAAGGCCAATACCTACAAGTCTCCATACGTCGTTAATCACCCACTTAAGTGGGGCGTAGGAGCGCCGATACAATAAAACACTATTTCGGTAAATATAGTAATAACGAAATGGCCGATGTTGGGGAACGTGCCTGGTGCGACCAATCCAAATTTTTAACGTACGTTCACCTAAACCGTGCTCCATCAAGGCGCGACAATCTCCATAAGCCTGAAAGCCGGAATGCGCAGCACGTAAAAACCAATCAGTATCAACATGATCAATAAACAATCGCTCGTCCATTTCACCAACCCCATCAATAGTCGACATTGGGATTAACGACCCGGATGAAATAAGGAAGTCCGCAGGAACCAACGTTTCCCCAATTTCACACTCGGAGCAATACTGCCGCTTAAAGCGCAACAACCCAAAACGTACGAAGAAAGATTCGTTGTCTTCTTCGGTACCGAAGTAGCACGCGCCTACTGCGCTAACCCGTTCTCCCTTCGCCATCAGTGTCGACAAGCTGTTGGTCAAATTTTGCACCATATCATGTGCGGGCACACTATCTTGATCCATCAAAAGCACCGCTTGTGCATCAAGCTCTCTAGCCCTTTCAATACCTTGATTATGCGCGCGCGCAATCCCAAAATTTCGTTCAAGGGGGTGCATATGAATTACGTCAGACGCCAGCGCAAAAACTGCCGCTTTGTTTGAAGAGCCATTGTCCACAATAACTATATGAGGAACCTGCAAACTCAAAGACGCGAGCATGCGAGCCAGAACGTCAATGTTCGGGTTATAGGTGACAACTATCGCGCATACTTTCACAGTTGATTCTCAGTCAGCAACTCGATTTAAAAACAGTTGTTAGCCTTATTTTGAATCGTTATCAAAGCCTATCTTCGATCGCACATGATAAATCGGCTTGTCCTGGCTTTCGTAGTAAGTACGAATCTGGAGCTCACCGAGTAGCCCAAATATTATGAACTGCACACCCAACAAAAATAGTACCAGTGCGAACAGTAGCAGCGGACGATCACTGAGCGACATACCTAAAAATAATCGGCCGAATGCAAGATAGGACGCAATCAAGAATCCCGTCGACCCACAGATTAATCCTGGTATTCCAAAAAAATGTATCGGCCTACCGGAAAAACTCAACAAAAACTTAACCGTTATCAAATCCAGAATTACGCGAAAAACTCTGGACAAGCCGTACTTCGACTCACCCGCCGTACGGGCACGATGATTAACCGCAACCTCAGCAATCCGCACCCCCATAAAACTCGCTACCGCAGGTATAAAACGGTGCAACTCCCCGTACAAGGTAATGCCCTTTGCAACGTCTTTGCGCATCGCCTTTAACGTACAACCATAGTCGTGCAAGCTAACGTCAGTAATTTTTGATATTAATTTATTGGCGAGCATCGATGGAAATTTTCGCGACCAGTAAGTGTCCTGACGATCTCGTCGCCATCCGCAAACCAAATCAAACCCTTCGTCAATCTTTTGCAGTAATAACGGTATATCCGCTGGATCGTTCTGCCTATCAGCATCCATAGTGATCACTACTTCACCCTGTGAAAAGTCCAATCCCGCCGCCATTGCTGCGGTCTGCCCAAAATTACGTCGAAACTCTACAACCTTAATTCGAGGATTTCTTTCATGTTCCTTGGATAAAAGCGCCACCCCGTCATCAGAACTGCCGTCGTCGATAAAAAGCAGCTCATAAGTTTTACCTTGCTCGAGCAATGGTGCAAGACTGGCCTCTAACTCTTCAACCAGAGGTTGCAGGTTTTCTTGCTCGTTTAAGAATGGTATGACAACTGAAATATCCATGAATATATTTTCGCTTAAGCTGTTTGGCGTCTATTGCCCTGAGTTTATCATTGGCTAATCAATTGCAGGTAGTCATCCGCAAGTTCCGCGACTTGATCTTCTAGTGAGGTAATTCTATTTTGACTCGCCACGATATCAGGAGTGTTGGTCAAAAAATAACTGGATTCTTCATTCAACTTATTCAGGATCTCAGCTAAAGCAGCATCGTCGCGCATAGGATAAATAAAACCAGTCTTATCTGGGATGACATCCTCGGCCATTCCACCGGCATCCGCTGCCACTACCCAGATACCGCGCAAAGCAGCTTCACGAGTAACCAAACCAAAACTTTCTGGCCATACTGATGCCGCTACAAGCACATCGATTGACGTATAAAAAGTATCCATTTCATCCGGCGTTTGGCGGCCCCAAGTAAATACATTTGATTCACCCCATTTGCCTGCGGCTTTAACATTGGAGCGTTCTTCGTCTATGTCGATAACATGACACTCAAGTTGCGAACACTGAGCTTCTTCAAGAACGCGCTTAAGTTGATAGTAACCCTTGTGGTCACAGATACCACCTACGTAGCCTAAACGCAGTTTACTGCTAGCAGATTTACTTCTATTCACCGGAACCACATGTGGCAAACCATTCTTGTTGACAGCTATATTCTTGAAACCATTTTGGCGGTACAGAGAAGCTTGGTACTCCGACACCGCATATATTTTTTCGGCTCCAACCAACAAACCAGACAAGTATTTAGATCGTTTAACGGCAGCTTCAGTATCCGAGGACGTTTGCTGCACGACTAGCGGATTCAACTGGTTGAAATCGACCAGGTTAGCATTATCATCGAGTAAAAACTGATGCTCCGAAATCCACCAAGCGTCATGTACTGTCACCACATAGGGAATAGAAAGTGCGGCTGCGCTCTCCAGTAAAGTACCCGTCAAACGTTGAACGCAATGTAAATGGATAATATCTGGTTTGAAATACGCTAAGTACTCATCAAAAAAGTCCTTTAAATACTCATCACGATAACGCCACTCAAAGTCTTGTTCAGGCGGAATACCGATAGTCTGTACCAAGGTACCATTCCAAACATACTCGGTCATTTGGTAAGGCGATGTAAGCGTCAACTCTGATCGAAGTACTACAACATCTATTTCCTTGCCGTATTGTCGCTGTAATTCTTCTACAGTCCTCACCACGACAACCGTCGCTCCACCAACCAATTCGGGGGGATAAAAAGTATTAACTACTAAAACGCGCTTTCGTTTTTTCTCTGAGTAACCCGTTCCTCGTTTGCACATATCCGCTTGGAAGTGATTGAGTGTTTGGGCCATATGGGTTTGCATAGCTGCACGCCCATAGTTCGCACGTGCTTTAACTCTTGCAGCCTCACCAATCTTTGACCTAAGGGCCCCAGACTCGATTAAATCACCAATGTGCTTCTCCCATTCAGCTTCGTTACTGGCAAAGAAACCATCAACGCCTGGCTCAACAATATCCCTATAGGTACTGGTTGGAGTGACCACCGAAGGAACCCCGAAAACTCCAGCCTCTAGCCATTTAATTTCACTTTTACAATCCGCAAATATCCCTTCCTCCAGCGGAGCTATACTAATATCAGCGTAGCGCAGTGCGGTTAGATATACATCAAAGTCCATCAAACCAAATCGATGGATACGGTCTGAATAGGCCTCCAAAGGCGCTGGCAAGGAAAGGTAGCCAATTATTACGATTTCTAAATTACTATGCTTCTCCATCAATCGGGCAAGCACACCGCCTACTAGGGCAAAGTCCTCATCATGAGTTCTGGTACCGCTCCCATAAAGTAGCCGAACCACCCCAGCAGGCCGCTCAGCCATTGGGCTATCGAGTACATCGTACACAACCTGGTCGAGCGCGTTGGGTAATACCTCACATCTACCCTTACCAATCACCTTTTCAATTTCTATCTTCAGTGCAGGAGTAGACGTAGTAGCGTAATCGCAGAGTTTAAGCGCACTTTGATAAAGTTCAGCACCCTTCAACATTTGCTCATAATCATGTTCTGATAATTGACCGCTACCACCTTTAAATTTTTCCTCCAGCCGTGGTCTATCAAAAATCAAATCATCCGTATCAAAAATTGTCATCTTCTTGATTGCCTTGGCATAACGGATAGTTAGCAACACATCATCAAA
>DNHK01000077.1 GCA_003485905.1 Gammaproteobacteria bacterium
TGGTGTGACCACCGTATCGTTGGTCAGCACCGCGACAGACACGTTAACGATCGGATCAGGCTTTGCGTCGAACCTAACCGTAAACGCGGGTGACGATACGGCAGCTGATACGATCAATGCCGCTGCGTTCACCAAGGTTTTGACTGTCGCAGCCGCTAGCTCCGAGTTAGATACCAGCGCTATGGTACTGACTGGTGGTACTGGTTCATCAGATACACTGCAAGTGACTGTGGACGCATCTGATACTCTGCTACTCAACTCAATGACTGCTATAGAGAATGTGACTTTCGCCGGTACAGGTGGTGGTACGGTTACAACTACTATCACTCCAGCGGATACGGTTGTCGCATCGGGTGGGAATCTGAAAATTGACTACACGTCAATGGATGACGATGACTTAACGTTAGATGTAAGCAACGAGACGAATGGTTCATATACCATTCTCACGGACGGAACGGGAGCCATGATCATTACTCTTGGTGCCGGCGCGGACTCGTATAACGCCACTGGTACACCTAGTTCTGGTGTCGATACAATCGTAGCTACGGCTGGAGCCAACATCATTAAGACTGGTGCTGGTGTAGATATCGTGACAGCGGGTACCGGTACCGACACGGTTAGTTTGGGAGCAGCCGCGGCAGATAAGATCTTATTTACTGCCACTAACCAGCTCGTTACTAACAGTGTCACGATAACGGATTGGGAAACTACAAAGATTATTGACTTCGATATCAGCGCTACACTTAGCGCAGGCGGTAAAACGCTCATCGAATTCAATGCGAATGCTGACGCTGTGGCCACTGACGCAGGGGTGCTTACTGCCACTGGTGCTCTTGACCTTGATACAGCGACAGATAACGATATTCTTTTAGTTCTCAACTCAACTACTAATATCAACACTACAGATGCTCTAGAAACCGCTTTGGAATTTGGCGGTACTTATCAGCTCAAGAACGCTGCTGGGGCAATGGCAGTTGGTGATACATTCCTAGTAGCATACGATGACGGCGCGAATAGCTATATCTCCATGGTAACTTCGAACTCCGTAATCGCAGCTGATACTTTCTTCGGGTCTGGAACGCTTGACGCTGTTCAGATTATTCAGTTGACAGGCGTGGCTGCTGCTACAAGTGTTGTGACTGGCGACGTTATCTTAACTTAAGATAGAGACCGCCTAGACAAAGGGAGGGCGAAAGCTCTCCCGCATCGAAAAACCCTCTGGCTTACGAGCTAGGGGGTTTTTTTATGAAAGTTATAAACCGAAATTTCTAAGCTAATACCTAGCATAATTAACTTACTCGAACATAAAAAAGGAAACTACAGCACCAGAAGTAGATTTCGGATATGGTGATAAATCGCTCGTCATAGAGTCATGCTTTTTTTCGGTATAAAATATGCGCGTCGCAAGTTTCATTACTACGTTATAAGAGCGGATATTAAGACAACCCTTTATGAAGGTGAAGACAATCAGGAATTCATAGCTTTTTGCGCCATCACTAAAAAACGGGCGAACGGAGTTTCCTAGGGATTAATTGACGTTGCCATTTAGTACATTTGCAGACTTTCAAAATAATAACTTTTTTGAGCGAAGCCCTAATTGGTGAAATCGCCGAAAAAATATAATCCAATGACAAAAATGTAAAACCACATTAGAATAAAACACTTGAACACTGTACAACCTGGAGAAACTACCGTGCCTTCAGGATGTGATTAGCACCACAGGTTGTTTACACAATTAGAGCTGAGTACCGTATCGAATCTTGGCCATAAATCAGATTAGGGTAAAAAGCTTTTTCTACGTTCGTGGTTCGCTTAAAATCATTATCGATTTGTGTAGATAGATATAGCTACGTCTAACGCCTGAAAATACGGAATAAATCCTAGAACGTTTTTATTTTAATTCATAAGGATTTCTACTTTCTAACAGTTAACTTAAACACACTTTTTACGAGTAGTTAGCGATGCATAAAACTAACTTAAAATCGTGAGTAGAGATTGCGTTGTATATGGAAAACAAAGAGACAGAAAACTTAAATGCGCTAATATCCAAATTTGAAATAGGTGACTACAACCAATCTATAGCGCTCGGACAAAAATTTACAAAAGACTTTCCGCAAAATGGAACGGGCTGGAACGTACTCGGACTATCTCTAAAAGCCAACGGCGATCTTGAGGAAGCGATAAAAATCTTCAAATTTTTAATCAAAGTGCTCCCAAAAAACGCAGCCTACGTGGCGAATTTGGGTAATTCATACATGCTAGTTGGAAGAATTCAGGAAGGAATAAGATCTCTCAAAAAAGCGATAAGCTTGGAACCTAAACTAGTAAACGCTATAGAGGCTCTCGGTCTTGCGTATACAGAAATCGGCCGAGAAAAAGATGCCGCACGCCTCTTTGCTCAGGTAATCAAGCTTGATTCTTCAAATCAAAGATCGCCATATTATTTAGGTAATCTATACTTAAATGATAAAAACTGGGCAGAAGCCGAGAAATACTTGAGAATTTCGCAATTTGGACTAAGTCAAAGTCATATACTTGAGTGTCTGCTATGCTTAGACAAGAGACAGGAATTCAAGTTTCACTATAAAAAGTTAACAGAGGGCGGAGTCCGCAATCCGCTAATTGGCGGACTAATTTCTCACGCAAAAGAGTTATATGGAGGAGAAATAGATAATAATTTCTGTAACGATCCTATAGACTTTATTTTTGTTGACCGTATTGAAGAAACAGACGGGTTAACCAAAGAGGTAATGGAAAAATTAATTGCGTATCACTACAGTAGAAAAAACAGTTATCGGGGCCAAAACTTACTTCATAATGGCGCACAATCTTCGGGAAATATATTTCTCACAGACGAACCATTCGTTAAAGGACTAAAACTTGCCATTGAATCTAAAATTACGCGGTATCGAAAAATTTACGCAAACCGGAATGAAGGGTTTCTAAGCCATTGGCCAGATAAATATGATCTGTTTGGATGGATGGTCAGCATGAAGAGTGGGGGAAAATTAGACGCACACAACCATAAGGAAGGATGGCTAAGCGGCAGTCTTTATCTTAGCCTTCCAGATAAAAAGGATAAGAAAAACATTGATGGGAATATCGCGTTCTCTAACGTAGGACCAAGATATCCTGTTATCGATACTCCAATCGCAAAAAAGGTTGTTGATATTAACGAGCGAGATATCTGCCTCTTCCCATCATCTCTTTTCCACGAAACTATACCGTTTAGTTCTGAAAAGGAGCGCATATCGTTTGCTTTTGATGTTATTCCCCGCGGTTGAAAATACAAATTGATTAAGGGCGCGACAAATAGACAAACTATTTATTTCCTGATTATGATTAGTAGTAGAAACTTACTAGCTTTACCAATCGTTCTTTTACCCTCGAGCGCGCTCCAATGTAGCATACATGGCTGTTGCAATTTTGGCTTACTTGTCTAGACTCTGATTGTAGAACGCGACATCTTCTCTTGCTTCTTTGTGCAAGACGCTCTGATCCATCGCTGCTACATATTTAAAAGGTAGTTAATATACGATTAGTTCGCTCTTTTAGAATTTTAGTATAGAATACGGTAACTCAAAGTTGATAATAATAGGAATTAAAAAATGGCAACAATTACTATAGACGGCAAAGAATACGACGTAGAGACACTCTCAGATGAGACAAAAGCGCAGTTAGGGAGTTTGCAATACGTAGACTCTGAGCTTGCACGACTTCAGGCACGTGCGGCCGCTTTGCAAACGGCTAGAATGGCTTACGGTCGTGCAATAAAGCAGACGCTGGAAGAGGGTATTGCTCCTGAAGAAGACGAGGTTAGTATTGAAGGATTAGGAGACTCGATACAATTCGATGATTAGTAAAATGCTGTAGGTAATAAATGATTAGTCTAGAATATGCGTAGACACAATATGCCAGCTGTGTTCCGGGATCGCTTGCTGGATGGCATCCAAGGTGGTGAGTTTCACCAGAGAGAGAAGGCGAGCGATAGCAATCCTCTCCCAATTAGCCATTTTACCGAAATAGGACAAATACTCCGCGCTTGTGCTAAAAGACCCGCGTTAACAGAGGAGCTTTTAGACCGCTTAAGTCCGCACAGAAGCAGTATTATTGGTGCGTTACCCTCCGGACTGCAAGCCCACGGATTGATATCCGACATAAACAAAGAGCTAGACGATGTCGAATTAAGGAAGGGGTTATATCAGATTACGGAGGAGAGGCTTAAGCAGTGGATAATTGATGACGGCAGTCTGGTTTACGGCGAACTAAAGAGAGAGGAGCTTGATGCCTTTTTTTCTGAGGTAAGCCAACTGCTGAATCATACCAATGAGTTTATCGATCTTGGTAGCGGCCTAGGCAAGGTGGTGATGACCGCGGCTGTAAGTGTGGCTTTTGAAAGCTACCTAGGTGTTGAACTCTTGCCCTACAGACACAGGCTTGCAATCAAACGATTTGATGATTTCTGCCAGAGCATTAACGAGTGCGTTGCTCAACCGGCAGCAGGAGCTATAGACCCATACTCGCAAGACACCTCATCTCAGTTCGACTTGGGGCATCTCGCACAGATACCTTCCAAAGTAGACTTTCAGCCAGGTGATATGTTTGCCTGCGACGTAAGTCGGGCTAGTTTCATTTTTATTTACAGCACCTGTTTTGGGTCATTGATGCATAAAATCGCCAATAAGCTTGCAAGCGAATCGCCCGAGGGCTGTTTAGTAAGCACAACCACCTACGCTATAAACCATCCGGGCTTTGTCTTAGTCAAGCACTTCCCAGCAAACTCAATGGTTTGGACGGACTTGCGCTTCTATGAGCGAGTAGGAAAGGGACCTTGGGCAGAGCAGGTGGCTACTAGTTCCGCTGAATCGGATCGGCAAAAATGGAGAGAAAGTGCCAGGGAGCTATTGCGACAACCTGTTGGTGGTTGATGTAAACGTGGCGTTAAACGAAAACTTAAGTTACCTGAACTAACAATCCCGTAATTTCAATAAGCCACTCGACGCTACGGATGAAATTACTTTGTACGCCACCTATCCGCTGTTTCATCTTTACTTGGGCCTCACTCTCGTATTGTTGATAGCAGCCTCTCAACCGGTCCGGATTTTTTCTGTATGTTTGTCCGCGGTATGCGGCTGGTTTGCGGTTTGTTGAGTGACCGACAGAAACTACGACAGGGCCCATATTTCGTGAGGTTTTAGTTGTTAGGTCGTACTGGATCTTTGCGAGGTGCTAGAGTGTTTTGCTGTATGCAGATGGGTCGCGTTTTGTTTGGAGATAGCATAAATGGTGACGAGGAAGCTAAAAATAGGAGATAAAGCATGGCGATAATCACCATAGACGGTAAAGAATATGACTCAGAGTCGCTTTCAGACGAATCTAAAGCTCAGCTGGGTAGTTTGCGATACGTAGACTCTGAACTTGAACGACTTCAGGCCCAAGCGGCAGCTTTGCAAACCGCGAGAATTGCTTACGGGCGAGCGTTAAAGGAGACACTAGAGGAAGGCAAGGCGCCGGAAGTAGACGAAGTCAATACTGAAGGAATGGGGGACTCAACCCAGTTCCATGATTAGAAAGGTAAACGAGATTAATTGAGAAAACCAATAAGCCAGCCCTTAACGGGCCTGGTTTTTTTATGCGTGGGTATTGTTCAGTTCTTGCTTTGTTTGGTTTGAACAAAGTGCGGAGTGTTCGGGATATTGCGAAGTTTATTCTTTCTATGCTGTGGTGCTTCGTTCTCGTAAGTCTGTTCAATCACTTTGAGTATCGAGGCTGTCCGTAATTCAAAATAAGAAGGTTTGCCCTTGGAAAACATAGGCTAGCCTCGTCAATAAGGATGTTATATACCGAATCAAGTCGGAGTCTCATCCCGTAGTTGATTCGGTAGCCCAAGAATCGATGGCTGGTGCACTTCAACGCCGGGACAGGCAGGGTAAGCCCTCGCAGCCTTCGCGAACTGCTTCTCAGTTAGGTTAATCGTATTTGATTCCGGAAAAGGTCAACGCGCGTCCCATCATGTCCAAATGGCGCCTTAAATGGGAACCGGCTCCAGCACAGGGAAGACCTGAGCAAGAAGTTGTGCAACTAGGAAAGTAGGGCGCTATTCAGGCTGAGATGAGGAGAGTTCGCGCACGACATAGAGGCAGATGGCCAAATCTACCCCTCGGCCAATTACATGCGGAACCATATGATTCGCCATATAGAGACGTTCTGTTCAACAGGCTCATTCTATGATCAGATTCTGGCCAAAGCTGACCAAGCCCTTTCTAACACTTACCCACCCTCGGCCTCGCACGCGGTAATGAGGACTATATACTTTTGAAAATATCGGAAAAATAAAAGACCTAACTGGTTTTTCGCAAGGCCTGCTACCCCCTTTTTGGTCCAATCACTGATGGGCGTCGCGCGCTCCAATTAGGCCGCCTATATTTAGGAG
>DNHK01000072.1 GCA_003485905.1 Gammaproteobacteria bacterium
AGTACAATCTAAAGCTGGATATGACTATAAAGATCCTGCTTGGCGGATTTACCCTGGTTATGCTTTCCACCCTTGCGCCTAGCGAGAAGGTTTTTCAGTATCCATTCATTGCACTATTACTCGCTGCAATACCGCTAGCTTTCTATAACAACATCGATGCGATTCGAAGAGGAAACCTGACTGCCGCCGTACACATGGCCGCAATTGGCATATTCCTTGCCGGAACGATTATCTTGATGATGCAGCAACTCTTGCCCGGATTTCCAAGTAATGCTTTCACCGACAATGCGTACAATGCCGGCTTGATCATTCAATCACTCCTACTCTCACTGAGTTTGGCAACTCAATACAACCAGATCAAACAAGAAAAGGAAGACGCACAAAGGCAGGCTATCGATAACTTGGTTAAATCTGAAAAGATCAAAGACGACCTGCTGGCCAATGTCTCACACGAATTACGCACACCTCTATTTGGTATCAACGGGCTGGCTGAAACCGCATTGGCAGAGTTCAGATCGAATACAAAGAACCCGGTACTAATTAGCCAGAACCTCGAATTAATCCAAGCAAGTGGCGACAGACTAAGCAAACTAGTCAACGACCTACTCGACTTCTCCAGCGCCAAAGAAGAAGCTGCCTATATCAAATTCAGACCGGTAGATCTGAATAGCATCGCAACGCTGGTAATTGCCATCTGCAAGCCACTAGTTGGAGAGAAAAATCTGGACCTCAGGGTCGAGATAGACCCTGACCTCCCCTTGGTAGCCGGCGATGAAGATAGACTGCAGCAGATACTAGTTAACCTAACCTCCAATGCCATCAAGTTTACCTACTCAGGAGAGGTAGTAATCTCAGCGGAGCTTACCTCCGATTACAACGTGACCATCAAAGTGCGTGACACGGGCATTGGCATACATAGAACCGACCATGACACAATATTCAAGACTTTCGAGAAACTACCTTCTCAGCATCTAAATGCATCGGGAATCGGCCTGGGCTTGCCACTCGCAAAGAGCATGGTAGAACTGCATCGCAGCGAGTTAAGAGTAGAGAGCGAACTCGACTTGGGTTCAACCTTTAGTTTTGACTTGCGCGTATCGTTAGATCAGACCCGCGCCGTCCAGCCGACTAATATTCACAAGCAAATGATTAGGCGTGCCGACTACATAGAACAGGCAAACAAGGAACCCGAAACACCGAAACTTCGCAGCGAACAGGATGTCACCATTCTGGTTGTGGACGATGATGAGATCAATCGCGTAGTAATGGGCCAGCAGTTAGACGAATACAACGTAATCAAATGCTCGAATGGGCTCGACGCCCTAACTGTTGTAGACGGGCAGAAACCAGATCTGATCTTGCTCGATCTAATGATGCCTGGCTTGAACGGGTATGAGGTCTGCCAGAAGCTTAGACAAAAATACAGCCAGATAGAGTTGCCAATAATATTAGTCACAGCGAAAAACCATCTAGAAGACCTGACACAAGGGTTTAAAACTGGCGCCAATGACTATCTTGCAAAGCCTTTTCACAATGAAGAGCTACGCTCTCGAGTAGAGAATCAGTTACGCCTCAGCTTGCTGCACCGAGTCAATGAAGACAACCTTCGCATGCGCTCCCAGATCGAGTCTTACGCCAAGGCAGACTCCGAACTGCGCAGCTCACGATTCAGACTTCAACAAGTTCTGGAATCTATCAATGCAGGCTTCATTGCCTTCGAACTACCCGGGAAGATATTCAGCCTTAACCAACGCGCAGCCGAATTACTGGGCACCGACCGCGAATCTGTTCTGGACAAAGACATACATACTTTATTTTCAGATTCAGAAGTAAATACCGAGATACTCCACGCGCTCGAGAACTGGGAGGACGGTGAGGATGATGAGGGACACCAGGAAGACCTACCGAACCATGCCGCTAGTAGAAGCGTCAGTATAGAGATCGCCTACCCCTATAGCAGCGCAACTAAAGCATCTGCCAAGACAATTATGTTCAATAGCAAACTCAACCTGTTTGGCAGTGATGAAGGTACCGGAGTGCTTTTCCTCGAAGACACGGAGCCACTTAAATCGCTAGCAAACAGCAAAGTTGTGAATGATACGGTTGAGCTAGTTAGCTTCTTAGGACAGGCGCAGCAGAATATACGTCGAATCGGAACAAGATTAAGCGTACTTACCCCGTCGGAGATTACCAGTCACCCAGCGCTGCTTGACAAGCTAACCGGTATCGAACATTTGATTAACTTCATCGATGAGCAACTACCGAGTGTAAGCAGTGAGGGCGAATATCGCCAGCAACTGATTACCCTGATGCGCTCCGCCTTACATACCTGGGAGGTTACCACTCAGAAGTCGAAAATCGAGCTGGCCGAGGAGAGCAATATTTGGGCCGTTAGCATCGATGATGGCCGCCTAAGAACACGCACATTCGACCGCTACTTAAGAATCGAACAATTGCCGAAGATTCCGCGTTGGCGAGAAGTTGTAAGAACCGCCTATTTCGTCTTGTCGAATCCGGCAATTGAGCCCGAAACACGCCTATCTCTAGAGTCAGAATTAGAGAAGACCAAGTCTATATTGAAGAAGGCCGCTATAAGCTGATAGGCGTAATTAGACGCCGAAAGTAGGTTTCAGCATTCCCTTAGCCGCCCACATTCGTTAACCTACTGCTTATTAGTCAGTGTAAGAATTAGATTCCACGATGCTTGTGGGTATGTTCCGAAGTTACTGACTGTTTATTAGATCTTTCATTAGCACAGCACAGCACAACCCAAACCATTTTCGCGATAGCTATGTACATACAACATTTTGGCCTTGCCCAATATCCATTTTCGCTGACACCAAACACGCGATACTTCCTGAAATTGCCAAGCCATCAGCGCGCCTTCGATTTCATAATAGAGGCTCTACGAAACGGGGAAAGCTTCACCAAAATCACCGGCGAAGTGGGAACGGGTAAAACCATGTTGTGCCGAAAAGCGCTCAATGCACTCGCCGTGCTCCAGGACAGGTATGCTACAGCCTTCGTCCCCAACCCATTCCTAAATGAAGAAGGCATCATGCATGCCGTCGCCGAAGAATTTCATCTCAGCTTTGATCCAAGCGCCAGCTACTACGATCTTCTAAAGCTAATCACTGAAGAGTTGATCCGCCTCTCAACCGAGGGCAAAACTGCCGTACTGTTCATCGACGAAGCGCAAGCGATGCCAGAGGAATCATTAGAGGCGATACGCCTGCTTACTACACTGGAGAGCGCTTCTAACGGACCTACACCGCTGCAAGTTATCCTATTCGGCCAACCTGAGCTAGATGAACTATTGCAGCGCCCCGCACTCCGAGAATTAAATCGTGATCTTAGTGTTTCCTTTCAACTAGCTGCACTAAATAGCGATGGCGTCGAAGCGTATCTGAATCATCGCCTAATCAAGGCAGGCTACAATGGCTACAGCCTGTTCACGCAGAAGGCCATAGATCTAATTTATCAAAGCTCGAAGGGCGTGCCGAGGCTTATCAATATCCTCGCTCACAAATCACTGATGGTCGCTTTTGGCAAAG
>DNHK01000299.1 GCA_003485905.1 Gammaproteobacteria bacterium
CGCATTGGTAACCTACCCACGCATGCCACACGTTATGAGCATGAATAACTGTAAACAAATGGTATCTCGCCTGCAACTGCCAGACGCTATTTTAAACGGTGAAGCTGAAGGATATATGACCGACCCTACGTCAATGCATGGTCAGTTCTCGTCGTTCAAATACCCTGCCCCCGGTCATTCCAAGATTCAAATACTCTACAAATACGGTGGCGCCTCTATCGGCACGATGAATAACTCCAATCGATGGATTCAGATGTATCAATCTGAAAACCTGCCATTTGTAGTAAGCCAATCAATTTGGTTCGAAGGCGAGACAAAATTCGCCGATATCATTTTACCCGCATGCACCAACTTTGAGCGTTGGGACATAGGCGAATGGGCATCAGCTGGAGGATACGGGCATCAATTCTACAACCAGGTGAATCACCGCATGGTGACATTGCAGGCAAAATGTCAGGAACCTGCCGGGGAGTCAAAATCCGATTACCAAATATTTTTTGAATTGGCCAATCGGATGGGACTCGGTTTGTATTTCTCTGAAGGCTGTACAGAACTGGATTGGGCAAAGCGTATTTTTGATGCCTCTGACGTATCCAAAATGATCTCATGGAAAAAATTCCTTAAAAAAGGTTACTACGCTGTGCCGCCTGATGAACCCGAAGCTCGTGCACCAACCGCTTTCAAGTGGTTCTACGAAGGACGAAAAAAAGACGTTCCTGAACCACATCCGCTGCCAGCTGATTACAGCGAAGAGTTTCAGAAAGGTTTGCAGACCCAATCCGGCAAAATTGAGTTTATTCCGGAATCCTTAAAGAAATTTGACGACCCGGATCGCCCACCGTTGAATAAATACATGCCCAGCTGGGAAGGCACCCAAACATCGGATCTATACAAGAAATTTCCGCTGCAGTTGATTTCATCGCACGCTAGATACAGCTTTCATACATTAGGTGATGGTAAAGACAGCACGATTAACGATATACGCGATCACCGTATGCTGATCGATGGGCACTACTACTGGATTGCTCGAGTCAACAAATCCGACGCTAAAGCTCGTGGCGTTAAGCACAGCGATTTAATAGTGTTACACAACGATCGCGGATCTGTTATTTGCGCAGCCTATCTAACCGAACGCGTAAGGCCAGGGGTTGTACAAGCTTACGAATCTTCGGCGATTTATGAACCCGTCGGCGAACCGGGTAAATCAACCGATCGTGGTGGCTGTGTAAATCAATTAACCAACCAACGTTCACAATCCAAAAAGTCATCTGCCATGGCACCTAATGCCTGCCTCATCGAATTTAAACTCTATTCAGCGGACGCAAGTCCGCATAATAAAACCGCGGAGGCCGAAGCATGAAAAAGTGGAATATGATTGTTGACGTTGCTCGTTGCCACAATTGCTACAACTGCTTCATTACAACCAAAGATGAATATGTGGCACAAGAACACAAAGGCTACACTGCCCCACAGCCCCTGCACGGACATTCTTGGGTTGATATGGAGTACCGTGAAGCCGGTAAGTGGCCAATAGTTGAAACAAATTTCCGCCCGGTCATGTGCAACCACTGCGATGACGCACCGTGCATGAAGGCAGCAACCGGTGATGCAATCAAAAAACGGGACGACGGCATCGTTATTATTGATCCAGAAAAATCAAAAGGTCAAAAGCAAATTGTCGATGCTTGCCCGTATGGCGCAATTTACTGGAATGAAGAGGAACAGATCCCACAAGCGTGGCCATTTGATGCTCATTTACTTGATCAGGGCTGGGAAAAAACAAAAATAGAAATGGCTTGCCCTACTGACGTTCTAAAATCAGTAAAAGTAAGCGATAAAAAGATGCAGCAAATAGCCAAAGAAGAAAACCTAACCACTCTGGAACCTAAGTTAGGAGCTAAGCCACGGGTTTACTACAAGAATAACCATTTGTTTGAAGCATGCTTTATTGCCGGTACTGTGGTAACCAAAGTGCAAGACCGAGAAGAGTGCCTTGAAGGTGTCACTGTCAACGCGATTCGCAATGGCGAATCAATTGGTGGCGCCACAACCGATGGCTTTGGCGAATTCAAAATAAAAGAGATTTATCCTAATGAAGACTCAATCACACTTGAAGTAGAACATAATGGAAAAGTCGTCAAGAAATTGGATGTTGAACTTCCAGACAGCACCTATATAGGTGTTATCGATATAGATAGCATAGAAGTTTAACGGCTTATGCATGGCTAGTACCACCAAAAATACCGGAACGCGCGGAATTCAGGTGATTGCTCGTGCTGCCAAAGTTCTCCGATCTCTGGAAGGAGAACCGGATGGTCTCAGCTTACGGGAAATTGCAGACAAGGTTGGCCTGGCAAGGTCTACTGTGCAACGCATAGTCGGCGCTCTGGTTGATGAGCAACTTCTAATTGCAGCAACACCAAATGCCAGGGTAAAACTTGGCCCTTCCCTAATAAGACTGGCCGCTTCCGCAAATATTGACGTTGGCGAGCTACTCAAACCTTACATGCAGGACCTTTCTCGTCTGATTGAGGAAACCGTTGATTTATCGGTACTTAAGGGCAAACGAGCAGTGTTTATAAATCAGGTGGCAGCTCGAAATCGTCGTTTACAGGCTGTATCGCATATTGGTGATGCTTTTCCATTACATTGCACTGCGAATGGTAAAGCGCTAATGGCAACGATGGCAGAACCTGAGCTTGATAAATACCTAAAGACCAAATTAGAAAAATTCACACCCAACACTATTACGGATGTAATTGGGTTAATCACAGAAATTGAAGATTTCCAACAGAACTTAATTGCAGTAGATCGAGAAGAGCATACAGAGGGCATATGTGCAGTGGGCACTTCTTTTAAAGACCCCTTTAGCCAAGTTTTGGCGTTATCAGTTCCAATACCCGCACATCGATTTTCTCAAGTTGAGTCCGTCGTTAGCCAAGCACTGCTCGAATGCCGGAACGCAATAATCTTAGCGTTAGGTAAGCAACCCAGCTAGACAAACCACTGCATTATTCCTTCCCTGTCGTATCCCCTCTAGTATCCCCTGTAGCCTCACAACCGCCCAATCACATCTAACTAACTGCGTACTACCGCGACCGTAAAAATTGACTCGCTGACTCAAGCTCACAATTGTTCATATACATCTTCAATTCTGGAGAGTAGAGCATAGTTCGCGAATGAGACATCGATCCAGTCAAATACTCCGGGTCTTCCAAAGTAAATTCTGCTTCAAGACGAGTACCGTCTTCACCTAAACGGTAACGCTCAACCACGTGTTTTTGAGTACTCGATGGCACGCCAAATTGATAAGGCGATCTGTGAAAAGTAAAATTAGTCGTATCCACCACTAAAGTATCGTCTTCCCACCGGCCGATAGAATGGCCCTTCGGAAATAAGGTTTGTTGATCTGGATGAGGGCGACCATCCATATAGACCGTGCGTTCTTCGGCATCGCGCTCACTATTGATCATTACTATTTCCTCATCCTCTAAGACTACAATTTCCATTAAGTAGAGATTTGTAGAAACAAACGCACCTGGTGTGGGACGCCCCAGGCATTGTGCATTTGGGTTGTCACTAGATAGTGGGTCAAAATCAGTCGCAGCTTGTTTGGCTTTATCATTCAGCGGCAACAAGGCCCTAAACAAACCATCAAAACCACCTGGGTAATCTGGGAACGACGATTCATCGGCAATCCATTTTCCAGCAACACTGGTACTAACCGCACTCCCATCAGGCACTGCTATGTTTGACGTAAGCCTATCCTGGCCATCGATATCGAGAGTTTCCATTATTCCG
>DNHK01000443.1 GCA_003485905.1 Gammaproteobacteria bacterium
GTTTTTGATGCCAAAGAGTTACTTAGCGATGTGGAGAGGATGGTGAGACTGGCTAAGGATCAGTGAGGCATCTGAATTAAATGGTGGGCCCACCAGGACTCGAACCTGGGACAAACGGATTATGAGTCCCTCGCTTACTAATTCTCCTAACTCACCACAACAGTCTGCGATAGTTAAGCTACTGAATAGTAGCACTTATTTTAGGGTCGTCAATTGTCAGCTATTGTGTCGAATTGGTTGGCAGTGTCCCATGAGTGTCCCATGAGTGGGGAGCGCGGCGAGCGCTGCACGCCGAGCCATGCGAGCATCATTTGTGTCACCAACTCAGGTCGCTCATGATGTGGAAAATGGTTTACGCCGGGAATAGTCATCAGCGTCCAGTTTTCGGCCAGATGCTCCCATGTACTGTTTACGCCTTCTGCTAACAGCGCCGTATCCAACAGCCCATGAAATTGGAGCACTGGTGCCTTTACCTCAGGTAGCTCAAGGAAAGGGCCTGAGGTGTAGGGGTCGCGTGGGTAGTTCGCCCGGTAGTAATTCATCATGGACTCTATATTTGAGCGACCAAAGGCTTCGCTGTATTTTGCAAAAAGATCAGCATCACCTCGAGCCAATCCTGTGGCCAATGCATCGCCTGATATTTTTTCATGATAATCGGGCTGTTGAAAGTTACGCGCATAAACTGAGTTTTCGTGTTGCTGCTCAAACTTTGCCAGCTCACGCACTAGGTTTGCCGGATGAGGCAGGTTAAGAATAATCAGTTGCTCGGTTATATCGGGCCGCATCGCCGCCACGCTCCAAGCAATACCGCCGCCCCAGTCGTGGCCGACAATGATTGCACTGGATTCGCCTTCAGCCTCAACTACGGCAGCCACATCGGATACCAGTATATCCAGTGCATAATTCTCAACGCCCTGGGGTTGATCACTGAGGTTGTATCCCCGCGTGTCCATGGCAACAACGGTATAGTGTTCTGCCAATGGCCCAATCTGATTTCGCCAGGTGTACCAAAAGTCTGGAAAGCCATGTATCAACACCATTAGTGGCCCGCTACCCATGCGCACATAGTGCAGGTTCACACCATCATTGTCGGCGTAACGGTGTTCAACTAGTTCGTCGATGTCCTGAGCGAAGACCGAGCTGCTCAGGTGCAACACGAAGGCAATAGTAATGTGAAGAAAAGCGTTGCGAAATTGAATAGTCATCAATATTTCCTAGTGGCAATAATGGGTCTTATCAATAAATTTAATTACCCTGACTCCCTTTAATTTTATAAAACGTCTACAATTCTAAATTAGGTACGGACCAAGGTGAGTTCGGATCAACCCACTGGCGCAGCGCGAACACATTGCCATCGATATCATTAGCATGCACTTGCCAATAGTCGCCCATCAACACTGGCTCACTCACAAACTGCACACCAAGATCAGTCATGCGTTGATACTCCGCCTGAATGTCTCCCACTTCCAACGAGTATGTGTAGCCGAGTGCCGTGCTGTCTCTGTTGCCTAAAGGTTCGGGTGTTTCTGGGCTAACGTATTCCCAAAACTCCATGCTTTTGGAACGCTCGGCCATTCTAAAAAAGACGACTCTAAGAGACACATCATCAATATCCGTAGCGTCATCAAAAGTTGGTCGACCCGATATATCGGCGGTTCGATAAGCATTAAAACCCATTATTTTTGCGTAGTATTCTGTTAATCGCTCAATGTCATGAGTAACAAGTGCGACCTGTGTCATCCAAACATCTAAGCCTTGCTCGATCCAATCCGGATTGCGCCGGTCTCCCCCTAGGCGATCGAAGTCCAGTTGCTCTAGCTCTAGCATATTGCCTTCCGGATCATAGGCGTAAGCATAAGTCACACCTTGGCCCAATAGGTCTACAGGCCCCTCGCCGCGACTAAGCATTTCGGCGCCGGCATTTTTGAATCTGTCGTACCCAGAGTTGTGTAAAGGTGATTGAAAACAAGTGTGGGTCATACCCGGGCCAATTACCGGCATTTTGCTGATTGGCGTGTCCCGATTATGACTAAACTCTGTAAGTTCCAGAAGCATATTCGGCGCCTCGAGCACGGCCACCTCATACTCAACTTCTTCGCGGCCATACAGTTTGTCTGCGGCACTGCTACCCTTCACAACCTCTCTTCGGACTACTTCAAAACCTGTTGCTTTCTGATAAAAGGCTAAGGATGCATCCAAGTCTCTCACTGACAGGGCGATATGATTCACGCCCATTAAAGTAGAGTCGGAATCACTAATTGTTGCACTCTCCTCTATTTCAAAAGCGGCGGCTTGAGCTGCAAATAAAACAGTAAATGCAGTCGCGAGTGTCGGTATCGCGTACTTACTGAAAGCTGTGCTTCGGTTGATAAGGTTGTTAGACATTAGAGCTCCTGACAAAATAAACTGAAGATGTTTTAGCCTAAATTCGGAATAAAATTTTTAAGTAGCCCTTACCGAGCTACTCACCATTTAGCGAATAAACCAATACAACATTCCCTGGTGCTTCGCCCCATTTTTCATAGCCAGACGTAATGAAAACTTGTCCGTTCACGATGACTGGTCCGTCGGCTTCGATTGAACCGCCTTTGGCTTCGACTCCATTGCGTATGCCGAAACTTTGCCGGGTATTGGTTTCCCAGAGTATGGCTCCGTCTTCGGAATCGAAAGCGCGCAAGATACCA
Source organism: Gammaproteobacteria bacterium (assembly GCA_003485905.1). Taxonomy (GTDB): domain Bacteria; phylum Pseudomonadota; class Gammaproteobacteria; order Arenicellales; family Arenicellaceae; genus UBA10349. Next base: position 2,685 of record DNHK01000443.1, read on the forward strand.
TCAAGCCCGCCAGCGAAAACCAGATCAGCGGTGCTGCTTACCGCTGCGGAAATGCCTGGCCAGCAAAGGAACGGGCCAGCC
>DNHK01000401.1 GCA_003485905.1 Gammaproteobacteria bacterium
GTGATGGGTTTGATCGCTCTGAGGCATACAGATAATTTCTGCAAATGATTCCAGTTTTAGACCCATGTCGATAATGGCATTTTTCGCATCACGAATTAGATATTCTCTAAATTCGGAATCTGTCCAGGCCTTGGCGACCACCGCAATTCCACGTGTAGGGAAAACGTTATCGAACTGCTCGATTTTCTGTAGCACGTTTTGCATAGTAATAAGATCGCGATCCACCAACAGCTTTGCTACAGCGAGCATATCGAAGTAATAACTGGGCGGCCCTTCACCGGCCTCATCTTCCTGGAAATCATTATCGTGGTGGTGATGTTCTTCCCCGTCGTGTAAATGGGTAATACTTTCTGGGTTTGGTAAATCGATTAAGGGTACCTCGAATTCTTTTTCTGCTTGGGCGCGGGCCAGTTTTAGTTCCTCTTCTGTAAATAACTTACGCTCAAGGCATCTATGAACCAATGCCAAACCATTGCGTTCAAAGTAGGGCATTTTAAAATATTCGTCACCAAACGATTCCGCCGATAGTCGAAGCTCATCCAGAGTGATTACTTTGCGTGCAGATACGGCAATCCGAACACCATTAGAGAACTTTTCCCAATGAGTCATGCCGCCATCTGAGGTGTCGATGGGGTCACTAAATTCACCACCGACGTCATGTGGTCCCATTTTTAAGTCTTGATCCACGATATCCTTCCCACTTTTATTCTTATCTAGAGGCCAAAGTATATGGTTTATTGTAGCCGTGGGTAAACCCACTCAGATAGAGTACTGACGATATTATGAATAGGGTATTTAGGGAAGAGCACTAGTATTCCTAGTAGTAACCGCTAGATCTAGGCAAAGACTATTAATCCGATTGATATAAACGATTTCTCATAAATTCGACCTATTGTTATAGTCATTTAGGTAGAGAAAGACTATTCATTTGTTTTGTTAGATAGGTCGTCATTTCGGCAAAGTTTATCCGAAGTTGTGCAGTCACCTCTGTAGCATTGCATGGGTTGCGGATGCAGCCATAACCATAGAGAACCCACATCATGAAAAAATCTAATCCATTAATATCTGCTGCAGTTGCTGGCACCTTATTACTGTCTATAGCACCAGTTATCGCAGTTGAAGATTCCGCACCTAGTAGTGAACCATCTGGTGCAATGAGTGCTAGTACTGGTTTAACAGAGCAATCAAAGAGCAACCGGTTCTGGTGGCCGGATCAATTAGATCTGTCTCCCTTACGTGATCATGACGCTCGCTCGAACCCTTTAGGACAGGACTTCAGCTATAGACAAGCTTTTAAGTTGCTCGACCTCGACTCGGTAAAGGGTGACATTGATACGCTTTTGACAGAGTCGCAGGATTGGTGGCCCGCAGACTTTGGTAACTATGGCCCTTTCTTCATTCGAATGTCGTGGCACAGCGCGGGTACCTACCGCACATTAGACGGTAGGGGTGGCGGTGATGGAGGACAGCAACGTTTTGACCCTCTCAATAGTTGGCCAGACAACGGCAATCTCGACAAGGCTCGCAGACTATTGTGGCCAGTGAAACAGAAGTACGGGGCAAGTTTGTCATGGGCAGACCTGATGATTCTAGCCGGGAATGTAGCGCTAGAAAATATGGGTTTTGAAACCTATGGATTTGCTGGTGGCCGCGCCGATGACTGGGAACCTGACCTTGTGTACTGGGGTCCCGAAGTTGAGATGCTTGCCAGCGATCGACATGAACGCGATGGCAACTTGCAGCGTCCTCTTGGCGCGACGCACATGGGTTTAATTTATGTGAATCCCGAAGGCCCACTTGGAAAACCAGACCCGCTCGGTTCAGCAAAGAATATTCGCGTTGCGTTTGGTCGAATGGCGATGAATGACGAAGAAACTGTCGCCTTGATTGCTGGCGGTCATACTTTTGGCAAAATGCATGGAGCACACAAGCCTAGCGATTGCGTGGGCTTTGAGCCTGCAGCTGCTGGCGTAGAGGAACAGGGATTGGGTTGGAAAAACAGTTGCGGCAAGGGCCACTCTGAAGATACGACCACTAGCGGGTTAGAGGGTGCTTGGACGCAGGCACCCACCCAGTGGACTACCCTTTATTTGCAAAACTTACTGAATCTAGACTGGCAAGAAACGCGTAGCCCCGCGGGGGCGATTCAATGGATTCCAAACGATGAAGCAATGCACAACACTGTGCCTGATGCCCACGTAGAAGGAAAACTCAACGCGCCGGTAATGACAACTGCCGACCTGGCGCTAAAGTTCGACCCGCAGTATAAAGCTATCGCTGAGCGTTTTCTCGCTGATCCAGGTGAATATCAGCGTGCGTTTGCAAAAGCTTGGTACAAGTTAACTCACCGTGATATGGGGCCTCGTGCTCGTTATCTTGGTAAATATGCGCCAAGTGAAGAGCTAATTTGGCAGGATCCAATTCCTGCTGTGGATTATCAGCTTATCAGCGCCGGGGAGATTCAAACATTGAAGGAACAAATTCTGGATTCTGACATTACGATACCAGAGTTGGTTCGTGTAGCATGGGCTTCCGCGTCTAGCTTCCGTGCTAGTGATATGCGTGGTGGAGCAAACGGTGCGCGAGTTGTGCTCGCGCCCCAGAAAGATTGGCAAGCCAACAATCCGGCTGAACTTGCTAAAGTCATAGCAAGGTTAGAGACCATCCAGCGCGATTTTAATGAGTCGAGACTGCGTCGTAGCAAGGTATCTATGGCCGACCTGATTATTCTGGGCGGTGCAGCTGCTATCGAGCAAGCGGCTAGAAGTGCTGGCATTGACGTAGTTGTTCCTTTCTTGCCAGGCAGAGCGGATGCCTTACAGGCACATACTGACACAGCGTCGTTTGAGTTGCTTGAACCCGTCGCCGATGCCTTTCGGAATTACTTTAATGCTGAGCATGCCTATCGGTCGCCGACCGAATTGTTAGTAGATAAGGCAGACCAGCTCACATTGACCGTACCGCAGATGACAGCACTAGTCGGTGGTATGCGTGTCCTTAACGCTAATGCAGGGGGCGCGACACATGGCGTCTTTACAGATAGGCCGGGTACGCTTAGCAACGATTTTTTCATTAACCTGTTGGACATGTCTACCAACTGGCAAAAAACAACGACGGACGGCCTGTATGAGGGTGTTGACCGTACTACAGGCGATGTGAAATATACAGCGACACCGGTAGATCTTATATTCGGTTCTAACTCTGAGTTGCGTGCGGTTGCTGAAGTCTATGCCTACGATAATTCGCAAGAGCGTTTTGTTAATGACTTTGTCGCAGCGTGGACTAAGGTGATGCAGCTAGATCGTTTCGATCTCGAGCTTTAGCTCTAGTTTAGGAGACTGATATATACGGCCGCGGCAATTTTGCAGCCGCGGCCTAATGATTACGCGCATGAACAATTCGATATAGCGCTGGCAGCACTACTAACGTCAGAATGGTTGACGACAATATGCCACCAATAACCACAGTAGCAAGTGGTCTTTGCACCTCCGAGCCAATACCTGTATTCAATGCCATGGGTACAAACCCGAGTGACGCTACCAGTGCGGTCATTACCACCGGGCGGAGTCGCGTAAGGGCTCCATCAATGATCGCATCATCAAGTGATCTTCCGGCTAAGCGCAGATCCCGAATAAAAGTAACCATAACGAGTCCATTCAACACGGCGATACCAGACAGCGCTATAAAACCAACCGCCGCTGATATGGAGAACGGAATGCCGCGTATTAGTAAAGCCATGATACCCCCAGTCAAAGCTAACGGTACCCCGCTTAATATAACCAAAGAATCTTTCATAGACCCCAATGCTATGAAAAGTAGAACCACGATGATGAGCAGGGTAATTGGAACCACCACGGAGAGTCGTTTGGAAGCTGATTGCAACT
>DNHK01000361.1:0-4050 GCA_003485905.1 Gammaproteobacteria bacterium
CAAAGCAAACTGCTTAATCGATTTACAGCTCATAGTTTGTTTTTAGTGCAGTGATAATTTTATTAGGACCGTCGACGAAAGCGAAAGCCTCTATAAAGTTTCCGGAAGGGTCTACAAGATATATATCGGGCGTGTGCTGTACCACGTAGCTCTTAGAGGATTTAGTAACAACAAAGCTAGCGTTCAGATTCTCTACGGTTTCTACTAACGCTTGATAGTTTCCGCTAGCGCCGACCATGCGCGGGTCAAATCCTTTAGCATATTGATCTGTAATTTCCGGCGAATCACGCTCATTGTCGACGCTGATAAACAAAGCTGCAGTTGGGATATTCGTGTTCCGTAGCACTGCTGCCATATTTGCAGCAATCGTCGGGCATATATGTTCGCAGCGTGTAAAGCCGATAGCAATTAGTAGGTACTTTCCACTGAACGTATTTGGGGTCACCTTTTTGCCGCCGCTAGTAAACAATTCGAATTCAATTGTTGGTATTCCTCTAAATGCTGCTGGGCTAGCCGATAGGTTGGGCTGATGCATGGAATGGTCCTGTGCAAATACCGGGCCCATCTTTATTACACTAAAAATGCATAAAAAGAACGTAATAACTACCAGAGCTTGTAGCAATAATTGTTTGATATTTATAATCAATTTATTGAATGTCCTATTCTGAGTGCTTGAATTGTAGCGCGGATAGGTACATATTCTGAGATAAGAGTGAGTTATATAGTCAATTATTACTAAATGGTACAACTGGCCACACAATCGGCCTCATCAATCGTCTTGCCCGCCGACCATAGTGAACGTTGGCTTGCATCGGTTGCGGAAGGGCGTACGGATATCGAGCAAGCGCGGATTCGTGCCGCTGTGGAGTATGCTCGAACGGCCCATCATGGTCAGTACAGGGCCTCAGGAGAAGACTATTTAAATCACACTATGGCAGTGGCAGGTCTGCTGCACGAGTTAGGGCTTGATACCGATTCGCTGATAGCTGGTTTGTTGCACGATACAGTAGAAGACACGGATGTTAGCAGTGGCGATTTACGCGAGAAATTTGGCGCTGTTGTTAGCCGTCTTGTTGATGGCGTAACTAAGATGGAAGTATTAGAGGAGTTTTCTGACGAGCGGCATTCCATTGGGCCGTCTCACAACGATAAAAAGAAGCATAAAGAGAATCTGCGTGCAGCGAGCTTGAGAAAGATGATGCTCGCAATGGTGGACGATGTGCGTGTTGTACTTATTAAACTCTGTGATCGTTTACACAATATGCGAACATTGGGTAGCCTTACGCCTGATAAACAAGAACGAATTGCGCGTGAGACGATGGATATATATTCGCCGCTAGCGAATCGTCTCGGCGTTTGGCAACTCAAATGGGAGTTAGAAGACCTATCATTTCGTTATATCGAGCCGTCAATATATAAGGATATTGCGTCAAAGCTTTCCGAAAGGAGGGTTGATAGGCACCGTTATATAAGTGAGTTCGTAAACTCTGTGAGCGAGGCCTTAAAGCAAGAAAACATTCACGCAGACGTGGGTGGCAGGCCAAAGCACATTTTCAGTATATGGAATAAAATGAAGCGTAAGGCGCTTGATTTTGAGCATATTTTTGATGTGCGCGCAGTAAGAGTACTAGTTGAATCAGTGCAAGATTGCTACGCAGTGCTTGGTTTAGTGCATACAAACTGGAATTATATTCGAGGAGAGTTTGATGACTATATTGCGACGCCCAAACAAAATAGTTACCAGTCTATTCATACAGCGGTAGTAGGTCCCGGTGGCAAAATTATAGAAATTCAGATTCGTACTCACGAAATGCACGAGCAAAATGAGCTAGGGATAGCGGCGCATTGGCAGTACAAAGAAGGGCGTGGTGAAGATGACATGCTAAATCGTAAAATCGTCTGGTTACGGCAGCTATTGGAATGGAAAGATGAAGTTGCAGATGCTAATGAATTTGTCGATCGTGTTAAAGATGAAGTGTTTGAGGATAGAGTCTATGTATTTACTCCCCAAGGTAGTGTGATAGACCTTTCCAGAGGAGCTACACCGGTGGATTTTGCCTACCAGATACATACAGACTTGGGGCATCGCTGCAGGGGGGCTAGGGTTAACGGTAAAATGGTTCCACTAACGTACAAACTAGGGACAGGGGAACGGATAGAAATCATTTCCGGTAAGAATAATCGTCCCAGTCTTAATTGGCTAAGTCCCCACCATGGTTACGTTAGTACTCATCGCGCCAGGAGCAAAATTCAAGCCTGGTTCCGACATGAGAATCGTGACGAAACCTTGGCTGCAAGTAGATTGGCTCTAGATAGAGAGTTAGAGCGACTAGGATTACAGTCTGTGAATCTAGAACGGTTGGCTCAACGTTGCGGTTTGAGTAGTTTGGATGAACTTTGTTTCAAGATTGCCGACGGTTCATTCAAGCTTGGCCGAGCGATATCCATTGCGCAAAAAATGATCCAGCCGGAGCTCGACGCAGAGCTTTCTGCGAAAAGCGAATTACTGCCGGAAAAAGGTTCAGCACGAAAGTCGACTAAGGCACTGCTCAAAGATGACCATGGAATTCAAATCTTAGGTGTAGGTAATTTGCTGACGAATATTGCGCGGTGCTGCAATCCATTACCGGGTGACGAGATTTTAGGCTTTGTGACGCAAGGTAGTGGAGTTACTGTGCACCGTTCAAATTGTAAAAATTTATTGCATCACCGAACGCGTTCTCCAGAAAGAGTGCTTGAGGTTCAGTGGGGGGTGCAAGAGATCGGCAAGTTGCCCGTAAATGTGCATATTTCAGCTTATGATCGAAAGGGACTGTTAAAGGATATCACCGCTGTATTTGCTGATGCTCACGCGAATATTATTGATATGAGCACTCGAACTAATACTGCGAGTCAGGGTGTAAATATGTTTGTAACGCTAGAAATAGAGAGCATTCAGGTACTGAGCGCAGTGCTGACAAAGTTGAGCCAGCTTAGCCATGTCAATTGGGCGCGTAGAGTAAACCAATAGCCTACTCCCGATAATAAATGGAAAAGCTAACTTTAATTGGTCCGGGACGACTTGGATTGAGTTTAACTGGTCTTTGGCTGCAATCCGGCCAGATTCAGTTAGAGGCCGTGGTTGCGAGTAGTGCTCAAAAGGCAAATACCGCGGTATCTAAATTAGAAAGAGATTTGGGTTGGTCCCTGAGCACCAAGAAACAGGACGCGAAGGGGCAGGTCGTTAGCCGCGGGCTTATATTGATAGCAACCCCAGACGATCAGCTTCTAGGTTGCGCACGGCAGCTCATGGAGGAAGCTGATTTATCCGCCTGTCGGCAGATATTTTTCTGTAGCGGTAGTATTGAGTCACAAGCAGTTGCTGAAGCGCTGCGCCACAGCGTGCCAGTTGTCGGTGTTCATCCGATGATGAGCTTTACCAAGCGACTAATTGCACCAAATGAGTTTGAAGATGTTGTTTGTACTTTTGAAGGTATACAAGCGGAATCTGATTTGGTCGTGGATCTATTTCGTGCCATTGGGGGGCGTGTAGTCCTAATTGGGGCTCAATCTAAGCTACGATATCACCTGGGTACGGTTGTTGCGTGTAACTATATAAATGCACTTCGCATTATGGCTGAGGGTCATTTGGTTGCGGCTGGGATGGACTCTGAAGATATCCATGCTGGGCTCTCCAGATTAATGACCCAGACAATAAGTAATGTCAATTCGAGTGGAGCCATCAAAGCATTAACCGGTCCAGTCACACGCGGTGATGTTGGGCTTATCGAGCGTCAATTAGAATTACTCGAAAGTGATGAGCAAGATTATCAAGTTTACGTGGGGTTGGCTAAAGTCTTGCTAGATAAGCTTGATCTAGATCGCGGACTAACGCAGGAAAGTAGCAGGTTAAGAGCGTTATTGAACTCTAAATTACTTAGGAATAGATAAATCGCTCAGATACTGCAATGGTGGATAGCGGGCAGTAATAAATTTGGTTAAACTCCTGCTCTCATTCCATTGTTAAAATGCCGTGGCATTTACGATTACACCTAGAAGTTATCGTGATTA
>DNHK01000361.1:4075-10699 GCA_003485905.1 Gammaproteobacteria bacterium
AAACCCCCGAGGTTAGTAATATGAAGGAGCCAGTTCGTGTTGCCGTCACTGGCGCGGCAGGTCAAATATCTTATGCCCTATTATTTAGAATCGCGTCTGGTTCAATGTTGGGGCCCGATCAACCAGTAATTCTTCAACTGTTAGAAATCCCCCCTGCGATGAACGCGCTAAATGGTGTGGTTATGGAGTTGCAGGACTGTGCGTTTCCATTACTTAAAGCGGTGGTTACTTCTGACGACCCAGAAGTGGCATTTAAAGATGCTGACTATGCGCTGTTAGTAGGTGCACGGCCTCGTGGGCCAGGCATGGAACGTAAAGATTTGCTCGAAGCTAATGCTGCGATTTTTTCGGTACAGGGCAAAGCCATGAACGATGTTGCTAGCCGAGATATTAAAGTATTAGTGGTTGGAAACCCGGCAAATACAAATGCGTTGATTGCACAAAGTAACGCTCCAGATTTAAAGGCTGGCAATTTTACAGCTATGACACGTCTGGATCATAACCGTGCAATAACTCAGCTAGCCGAAAAGCTAGAAGCTGATACTACAGATATTAAACGTATGACAATTTGGGGTAATCACTCAGCCACACAATACCCAGATATTTATCATGCATCTGTTTCTGGTCAGGCGATATCTGAGTTGGTTGATGAGTCTTGGCTAAACGATACTTTTATTCCAACCGTACAGCAACGCGGGTCAGCTATTATCGATGCGCGTGGCGCGTCTAGTGCGGCTTCTGCAGCTAATGCTGCGATAGATCATATGCGCACCTGGGCATTAGGTACTGCGGAGGGCGATTGGGTTTCTATGGGTATTCCTAGTGATGGTAGCTACGATATAGAGCCTGGCATCATTTTCTCGTATCCGGTCACCTGCAGTGCTGGTGAATATACGATAGTCCAGGATTTAGAGGTTAACGAGTTTAGTCGAGTAAGGATGAACGGGACTGAAACCGAGCTGCGCGAAGAACGTGCCGCTATCGAGGGGCTGCTAGGTTAACTGTATAAATTTACTATTAATATTGTTTAAATAAAAAAGCCGCTGATTTTTGTCAGCGGCTTTTTTATTTGTTTTCTTACTATTTTCTATTGAGCGATTAACGTTCCCGTAAAATGGCTTTGATCAACACCGAGAGGCCAATTAACATAAAATTACTAACAAAAAAAAGGCTACCGGCGAACCGGTAGCCATTCGAGGAGAGTGAGTTATGAGTAAGTCAAGATCAAGAGTTTCTTAGTAAGTAGTGAGCTTGCTAAGCACTTATGAATCATTCACTTGCAGCTACCTTACCAAGCTAATAAACGCTGAGTAGGGTGTGGTTAATCAAAGTTAATACAAATACACAATTAAAAGTATTTGTTGCATTTCCGCACATCAATATGGTGTTTTTGCTACCACCAAATTCGCAAAAACTTTTAGTTATGCTTAAAACAAGCCCAAAATGAATGTCAGTAACAGTCATTATCCCCGTACATAATCGTATTAAGAGATTATGTCGTGCTATTGATTCGGTTCTCTGTCAGCCGGAGGTTAAAGAATTAGTTATTGTAGATGATGGGTCTGATATCGATATTGAATCTGCAATCAATCATTATCAGGATCGCCTGCGCTATGTTTATCAAAAACAATCGGGGGTCAGTGCTGCGCGCAACCGCGGGATAGATGAAAGCACGCAACCTTGGATCGCTTTTTTGGATTCTGATGATGAGTGGCTTGCTGGCAAGTTGTCTTTGCAGCTCGCAGGACTAGAGCGCAGTCGTCGTCTAATTTCACATACGGAAGAAATTTGGATACGAAACGGTATTCGAGTAAACCCAAAAAATAAACATTTTAAACGCGGCGGCTTTATATTTAATGATTGTTTACCATTGTGTAGCGTGTCACCTTCATCGGTGCTTATACATAAGGATGTTTTCTCAGACGTTGGATTGTTTGATACACAATTACCAGCTTGCGAAGATTATGACCTCTGGTTACGTATCGCGTTGCGGTATGAGTTTGATTTTGTCGAACAAGCATGTCTGAACAAATACGGAGGGCATGAAGACCAGTTGTCGCGCAAACATTGGGGTATGGATCGATTTCGCGTTCAAGCTCTCGATAAACTATTACGATCCGGTTCACTATCAGTAAATCAGAAATCAGCTGTACAAGCGACACTCATTGAAAAACTGCGAATTCTTCGTTTGGGTGCATTGAAACGAGATAATGCTGAACTTCTTACATGGCTTGATAAAATAGAGTTTGATGCGAAGTTAACAACTACGCTGTAAATAGTGTGAAATGCGTACATACTTTTTTCAGGTCCGTTAGCACTTTTTTGATAATGATTAATATTCTTGTTGCTCTAAATTGTGAAGCGAAACCGCTTCGGCAATTACTTAAGCTAAGATCGATGCAGGATTCTGCCCCATGGCGGTATTACGCGAACGATCAGTACCGTTTAATTGTAACGGGATCGGGTTCGTTGAATATGGCAATGGCGACCAGTTGGCTATTTGGCGCGTATGGTAAAGCCTCGTTGTGGGTAAACGTAGGGTCGGTAGGGCATAAACACGCTGAGATTGGCCAGGTTGTAATTGCAAGTAAGATTAAAGACTATAGGTCAGGACAGGTATGGTTTACTCCAATCCTTCTGAATAGCTCATCTACCGCTACTGTTTGCAGTGTTGAGCGTGTGCAGACGCAATTTTCTGATCTGCAATTCTATGATATGGAGGCCGCCGGGTTTGTCCAAGCAGCTTTAAAATTCACTGAGCGCGAACGTATTCATAGCATTAAAATTGTTAGTGATAATCAGGAAGAGCAATCTGAAGATCTGGATGAAAAGAGATTGCTGGAGATTGTTGAGGCATCGGCCGAATCCGTGCTGGGGACGGTTCAACAAATTCATGACTCACTACTGCTGCGGGTGAGTAGTTCAGAGGTACGGTTTGCATCTAAAATTGATACAGATATTGAATTAGGCAAATTGAGGCGTGTCTCTAGCGCTCAGGAACACCGTTGGCGAGAACTTAAACGCCGCTGGCTAGCAGTAGGCTGGTCTATAAATGACATACATGGAGCCTTAGCCGTTCATAAATCAACAACCAATTTGCTCGACTGGATGGAAGCTGAGTTGTTGACAAAACCAGTATCGTTGGAGGCAAAGCCTTAATGGTTGCACAAGTCTATTTAGAGGAAGGGGTTCGCAATCATGTTCGGACCAAAAAGCTGCTGAAGCACTATTCAGAAAAACCTATTCTTTACATAGATCGACATCAGGAAGTATTTAATCCACGTGGACAAAATTTTCGCCTACAAAAACAAAAGCCTTCGTTAATTATTGCGGAAAAGCATGGTACCCGTGTGCATCCTGCACCGTCGGCTTATGGCACAGGTGGTAAGCAGCATTTCTATTTTTCGCACATGTTGAACTGTGTCTACGATTGTCGATATTGTTTTTTACAAGGTATGTATCGTTCGGCAAATTATTTAGTGTTTGTGAATTTTGAAGATTTTGTTAAGGATATAGAAGATACGATAAAGGGTGCGGGAGGCGAACAAGTTTGGTTTTACTCTGGATACGACTGTGACAGTTTGGCATTTGAGCCGGTCACTGGTTTTGCCGAGTTTTTTATTCCGAAGTTCTCCCAATGGCCAAACGCTATTCTCGAACTACGCACCAAGAGCACCCAAATTAGAAGTTTGTTGGCAAGGGAGCCATTAGAAAATGTTGTTGTTGCATTTAGCTTGAATAGCGAATCGATAGCGAACAAGATAGAAGAGCGAGCGCCATCAGTCGAAAAAAGACTGGAGGCTATGCGTAAGTTGCAGGAAGCAGGCTGGAAGGTTGCCGCAAGGCTGGATCCGTTGATATGGTACGCAGAATTTGAACAGGGCTATGATGACTTGATTCAGAGGATGGTGGAGCAGTTGGATTGTCAAGCATTGCACTCTGTTACCCTCGGTTCATTTCGTTTGCCTGATGGTTTTTTTAAAATATTGGCCAAGTTGTTTCCGGAACACTGGCTTTTTGCCTCTGGCATACAGTCTCGTGAGGGGCAACATGGATATACCGAAAAAGTTACCCAATTGTTACTGGACTGCTGCGAAGATAAGGTGAAACAGTCTATGCCTTGCACGAAAATTTATAGACATCAATAGTTAGAACGGGTTTGGCAGATGCCTGTTCATCAATTTTAGCAAGTAGCCGTTTATAAAAATCAGCGCGATCATCTTATGATTACTAGATGATTTATGGGTGTCATGCGAGAATTGAAAAATAGATTATTAATAACAATAACAGCGAAAGGTATCTAATAGGGTTTATGTTGGGCGGAGCAGTGTGCCTGATAGCCGGCTATAGAGAGAGTAATGAGCGATCATCTAATAATATTTGACACAACTTTGCGTGATGGGGAACAAAGCCCCGGCGCATCCATGAACCTAGACGATAAAGTGCGCATTGCCCGAGTGCTGGAGAAAATGCGAGTCGATGTTATTGAAGCGGGCTTTCCGATTGCCAGCCCTGGAGATTTCGATTCTGTTAAAGCTGTGGCGGAAGCGATACAGGATAGCCGTGTTTGCGGTTTGGCTCGAGCAACGGTGGAAGATATTGAACGCGCTGCCGAAGCGGTAAAACCTGCGAATGCCAGTCGCATACATACCTTTCTTGCGACCTCTCCGATTCACATGAAGGAGAAGTTGCGGATGACACCGGGTCAAGTGCTGGAGCAAATAACGTTTGCTGTAGATTTGGCCCGTAATTTTACCGATGACGTGGAGTTTTCCCCTGAAGATGCCAGCCGTACTGAATCAGATTTTCTGTGTCGAGCTGTCGAGACGGCTATTCGGGCAGGGGCGACGACGATTAACATTCCCGATACTGTTGGGTATGCCTGGCCTGAGGAATTTGCGCAATCGATCGCTAACTTGATAGAACGGGTGCCAAATTCAGATAAAGCGATTTTTTCTGTTCATTGCCATGATGATTTGGGGCTATCAGTCAGTAATTCGCTGCAAGCTGTTCTTAAAGGTGCTCGCCAGGTTGAGTGTACGATCAATGGGTTGGGTGAGCGCGCAGGAAACGCCTCGTTAGAGGAGGTAGTTATGGCGGTGCGAACTAGACAGGATATTTTTCCTGTCGATACTCGTATTAATACAAGGGAGATCGTGTCTGCAAGCCGGCTGGTTTCGAGTATTACCGGTTTTCCAGTGCAGCCGAATAAGGCAATCGTGGGAGCAAACGCATTCGCGCACGAATCAGGAATTCATCAAGATGGCGTTATTAAAAAACGTGAAACTTATGAAATCATGCGGGCAGAGGATGTAGGTTGGGATACAAATAAGATGGTGCTAGGTAAACATTCTGGGAGGAATGCATTTAAGACCCGTTTAACCGAATTAGGTTACGAGTTTTCCAGTGACGAAGATCTGAGATCGGCATTTGACAGATTTAAAGAATTAGCCGACAAAAAGCACGAGATATTCGACGATGATTTGCAGGCTCTAGTCAGTGAAGAAATAGCGGAGAATTATCAAGATAAATATCGTCTTATCTCACTTAGTGCCAATTCAACGATGGATAAGAGTTCTAGTGCTAATGTAGCCATCACTAATGGTGTTACAGAGCTAAACGGCGATGCTCAGGGCGATGGGCCGGTTGATGCGGCCTTTAAAGCAATAAAGTCTTTGTTAGATACCAAAGCTTCATTATTACTATATTCAGTGAACAATATTACAAGTGGTACGGATTCATTGGGCGAAGTTACCGTTCGACTTAAAGATGGATCAAGAATTGTAAACGGAAAGGGTTCCGATACAGATATCGTAGTAGCATCGGCAAAGGCCTATATAGCTGCGCTCAATAGATTAGCTAACAGCGAAAGACGTTTTCATCCGCAGAATGAAAGTTTGGTTTAACGTAAATTATTGTCAATACGGAATATTGTGAAATACGATGGATAGAAACCAAATATTGACTGAAATAGGTATCGATATTTGGATTAGAAGCGATGAAATGGGATCTAAACCGGATACTCCCATTAAATTAAAATTGGACATTGCTAAACAAGCAGCTTTGACTGATTCGTCTGCTCTTCAACAACAGCGCATAGGGCAGACCCCTCAAAAATTAGATAATGGCAGCAGTATGGACCTTTTAAAAGCCGAAGTTCTGGTCTGTCAGCGCTGCCAGCTAAGCAAATCTCGGTTTCGAGCGGTCCCTGGGCTAGGAGATATAAAAGCTAAGTGGATGTTTGTAGGTGAAGCCCCTGGAGCTGAAGAAGATCGGCAAGGAGAACCATTTGTTGGGCGGGCAGGGCAATTGTTAGATAATATTTTCAGAGCTCTTGGTGTCGCTCGAGAAGATATTTATATTAGTAATATATTGAAATGTCATCCACCTACAAATCGCGATCCACGGTCAAAGGAAATAGATGGCTGCCGTGATTTTTTAAATCGCGAGCTACAAATTGTAAATCCTTCGGTGGTTATAGCGTTGGGGGGGGTAGCAATTCGAGAATTACTACAAAATGATATGCCCATTGATAATTTGAGGGGCAAGGTACATAAGGTCGCGAGTTCTGAGATTCCTTGCATCGCAACGTATCACCCAGCGGATATACTGCGAGAGCCGTCT
>DNHK01000353.1 GCA_003485905.1 Gammaproteobacteria bacterium
CCGTCATCAAAGCCTCAGCTTCGAGCTGGAGATTAGCGATATCGCCTGCGCTGTTGGTGCCGCTCTGTGCTTGGACGGCAAGTTCGCGGACTCTCTGTAGCATATCCGTGACATCGTTCGTGGCGTTTTCAACGACTTTAAGAAGGCCGAGTGCATCACTCGCGTTTTTAGCTCCCATTGATAGACCTCTCACCTGAGCGGTCATGCTTTCAGCGATCGCGAAACCTGCTGCATCGTCTGCTGCGCTATTAATTTTTTTACCCGTAGAGAGTCGTTCCATGGCGCTTTGTAGCTCTTTACCACTGGCCATCAACGATCGTTGTGCATTCATTGACGCGATGTTTGTGTTAACAACTAAACTCATTTTAAGACCCCTTGTTAGTCCAATTTCCGGCAAATTTTTTCCGCTGGAAGGAAGGTTATTGCCGCGTTCAAGTTATTAATCGGCAATTAGTTGCCGGACTTTAGGGGAAAAAGGAATTTTTTTGCCGGTTCACGGAAATATCTTGCCGCAAAAAAAATGCGAGCCTGGGCTCGCATCTTTCTTGCAACTAGTTGATGACTACGAAAGTAGAGAAATTGCTAGTTGTGGTGATGCATTGGCTTGTGCCAACATCGCGGTCCCTGTCTGTTGCAGTACTTGCGCTTTCGCAAGGCGTGCCGCTTCGACAGCAAAGTCTGCATCTTCGATGCGAGATCGGGCAGCGGTTGTAAATTCAACTACGTTCATGAGATTAGAAATTGTATATTCCAACCTGTTTTGGCCCGCACCCCATTCGGCCTTATGTCCGGCAATGCTATCTATGGCATCAGAGATCGTATCGAGTGCTGTCGCAGAGTTGATGTTTAGATAACCACCATTTGCGCTAGTCTTGTATGTAGTGCCGTCACCAGCAGCATCGGTAAGGTCAAGTGTGGCTGCATCAATGGCATAGCTTTTTACGGAAATCGAGTCTCCGTCGTTATAACCAACTTGGATGGATACTGTTCGTTCTGCTTCTGCGTTGCCGTCAGCATCAACATTTGAAAGGTATGCGACACCATTGTAGGTGGTATCAGTAGCAACCCTTGTGATCTCATCCATTAGTGCTTCTGCTTCTGCTTGTAGGTTCCCAACATCCGTATCGCTGTTGGTCCCGCTCTTTGCCTGGACGGATAGTTCTCGTATGCGCTGCAACATATCGGTGACATCATTGGTCGCATTTTCGACTACTTTCAACAAAGAAAGACCGTCACCAGCATTTTTTGCGGCCATAGATAGGCCACGAACTTGGGCTGTCATGCTTTCGGCAATAGCAAAGCCAGCAGCGTCGTCAGCGGCGCTGTTGATTTTCTTACCGGTAGATAGACGCTCCATCGCGGTCTGCAGCTCTCGGCTGCTGGACATCAGTGAGCGCTGGGCGTTCATTGATGCAACGTTTGTATTTACAACTAAACTCATGTTCAGTGCTCCTGGTTAAGATTCCAAAAAGCTACTGGTGCTGCGTTCAGCCGTGACGACCCTGCACGGATGATGCCGACCCCTACATCCGCATACCCGTAGTTTTAAAATAAGCGGCAAAATGTCGCCGTTTACTTCAAAAGGCGGCAAAAATTTGCCGCTCAAGACATAAGTCGGTTGGTCTTAAGAAAACTTTAGATTTTTTTTAAAAAAATATTGAGAAGGATTACTTCTTCTTGAAGTAGTCGGTGTAGATCCGAAAAGCGAGCACTGCCAAGAAGGCAAATAGGATGAAGTTCGTAAATAAAAACTCGACGGGAATGGCAGGCACTACTATATCTGGCCTCAGTCCTATTAATAGAAGTAATGGTACTGCGACTAAGATGAAGTAGCGGATTTGCTTACAAATTTTACAGGGCTGCTCGGCCATGCTGGATCCCTTTCTAAGAGAGGCTTAGCTTAATTGTTCCTGTTGCTGAAAGGTAGGTTTTCAAAGGATGCAATTAAGCTTTCCTTCGTACTGTTCATTTCCTCGATGATTGTTTGCATCGCCAGGAACTGGCGGTTGTAGCGTTCTTCGACACGCGCCATGCGCTCATCGAGGTCTTTAAGGTCCTGCTCATAACCGATATTGCGCTCGGTCAGGGAGGCTTCCGCAGTTGATAAGTACCCATCAGAGGCAGTAGCCCTTTCTATAAGGCTTTTAATGTCTCCCGCGATGCCAGCGGGATTATTATTGAATCTAGATTGATCGTTGATGTTTGCACTAAAAATTTTGATGACATCATCGTAGCTGTCGTTCAGTGCAACATCTAATTTTGCTTCATCAAAGACAAGCTGCCCGTAACGGTCGATCGAGATGCCCATACTTGATAGGGACGTTATATTTTCTCCGGGGGAGGAGGATTCGCTGATCATGATCGATCGCAGTTCGGTCACGATGGATCTGAAAATGGTGTCGCCTCGCAGGGGACCATCGCTTTCTGAATCGGTTAGGGTTTTGAACTCTGTTGTTGCCTCGTTGTACATAGCAACAAACCCGAGGATATTCTCTTTGGCCTGGCTCGTGTCTCTATTGATTGCAATCGTTGCTGTCTGGTCTGTTGTGCCAGTGAGACTAAGGGAAACCCCTTGAATGATGTCAGAAATTTGGTTGGTCGAGCGAACAAAGTCGACACCGTTCACGTTGAGCTCTGCATCGGATGCGCTTTGTATGGTATTGAATGTTAGTCCTGCGAAGTCCGAGCTGATTGTGAATGCGTTGCTTGAACCTTCTTCACCGACTAATTGAAGCCGGTAACTGCCCGAGCCTGTGCCTGTATTGATTATTTCTGCACTGACGCCGAGGCCAGCATCGTTGATTGCAGTCGCTACGGAAGTCAGATTAACGTCTTCTAAAGATAGTGTTTCAGTGGCGCCATTAACAGTGATGTCTATCGATACACTACCGCCATTGTTTAGGGCACCTGTATCGGTATCGAAACCAGCGGATATGGTGCGTTGCTCTTTTGCAAGAGAAGTCACGGCGATGCTGTTTGTACCGGCTCTCGCATTATTTGTGGCGGTGGCTACTACGGCGCCTTGAGAGGTGTTCTGTACGTCTAGGGTGTTAAAGTCTCGAGCGTCATTAAGAAGCTCTGCGCCCTGTTTCAAGATATCAAGGATAGAGACTGCATTACCAAGGCCGCTGATCTTGCTTTCAGACGCAGCAAGTTTGCGTTGAATCTGTGACTCCGCGCTGGTGCGTTCTGCTTGGACAAGGGCTTCGACAATCGATTTTGTATCGAAAGAAGCGCCAGCGCCTAATGCATTAATGTAATCTATACCGGCCATATGAAAAAAAATTTGATCCTATAATTGGTTATCGGACACTGAAAGCGAAACTTTAGCAAATGTTTTGCATTAAGATGCAGGGTATATGCACTAAGCGTGCCACAAACAGTGCTACTAAAGTGCTTGTTTAGCAAGGCTTGGAGGACACTAGCGATTTTGATTTGGGTCACTGTCGGCAATGCCTTGCCTTTAATTTTTAAAAAGTAGGTAGGTAGCTGCCGACTCTAAGAGAGTTTAAATTGAGCATTAGTAAATCTTCTGTAAAGCCGATTTTTGGTGAAAGTAAAACCACCTCAGAGCTTTTGGCGTTGGTGAAGAAAGTAGCGCCTACGGACGTAAGCGTCTTCATTCAGGGAGAGAGTGGTTCTGGAAAAGAAGTCTTAGCTCGCCAGCTACATGACTTATCTGATCGCTCGGGTGGAGCCTTTGTAGCTGTAAATTGCGGGGCTATTCCAAGAGATTTACTGGAAAGTGAGTTGTTCGGTCATGTGAAGGGTGCTTTCACAGGCGCTGTCTCAGATAGACAAGGCAAAATTGCTGCTGCAAATGGCGGGACGCTCTTTTTGGATGAAATTGGCGATATGCCGCTCGAAATGCAGGTTAAGTTGCTTCGGGTTGTGCAAGAACGTGTTGTTGATCCCGTAGGTTCAAATACTTCAGTGGACGTTGATGTCCGGCTTATTTCAGCGACGCATCGATCAATCGAAGCTCAAATCGATAACGGCGATTTCCGGGCGGATTTATTTTTTCGTCTTAATGTTGTCCCGCTAACGTTACCTCCTTTGCGCGACCGGCTTGAGGAGATGACAAAGTTCATTGATCATTTTGCGTTGTTGTACAGCGGGGACAGGAGGCCTGTGCAGGTGGACGAGAGCCTTCTGCGCGTTATTCTTAAATATGATTGGCCGGGAAATATCAGAGAGCTTTCGAATTTCATGCAAAGGTTGTCTGTTCTGTATCCGGGTGAATCTGTCAGTTTATCCATGATACCGCTCGCCATGCTCCCTGTAGGTCTTCAGGAGCTTGTTGGCGAACTTCCCTTAGAAAGCCAAGGCATTTCTCCGAATCAAGAAGAAGATGACTCGTACATGGAAATAGTCATGTCGGCTCGAGGTGTGTCGGCTATTGGTGATACTGATTTATCGCTCAAAGACACCCTTAACACCGTAGAAAAAGAAATGATCAGCAGAGCGCTTCAGGAAGTCGGTGGCAACGTTTCGATGTGCGCTCGCATACTCAAGGTACAGCGTACGACGCTGATTGAGAGAATTAAAAAATACTCTTTGGGGTAATGCGCCAATAATTGTCGGGTTTTTGACGATTTCGGCAACCTAAAAGGCGGCTTTATGCCGCGCGCCTCTTAACATGCTGATTTAATTAAAAAAATTAAATGGCACAAGGATTGCTTATTGTTTTCCCATCGAAAACTCGAATGGGCTAACAATGTTTGAAGAACAACCTCTTGAGATTTTATGGGATGATTTAATTCCTATAAGCTTGGATCATACCGCGAACCTGAGCCGGTTAGGCTTGACGCCAGTGCCGGTCGCGCTGCACTCCTTGGAAAAAGGTGCGATTCCGAAGGCCCCTTTCTTAATTTATATTGCTCTTGAAAGCTTTGCGTCTGTTGATGCGATGATTGTCTTTCTCAAGTCGATCGGGTCGCACGCTTATCCGCTTCTGAGAATTGGCTCAGATCAACTTGATGAAGGCGTTGAAGCGCTCCGCCTTGGTGTTCAAGAGGTTTTAAGCGAAGGGCAGGATGGTATGGAGAAATGGTCTCAGATTTCTCGCAAAGCTCGCTCGGTATTACTCAAATCTGATTCTTATGTGTTTGTTGATGAGGTTTCTCAGCACTTGCTCGCGCTGATCGAAAGAGTTGGTTCATCTGAAGTCACTGTATTGATGAACGAC
>DNHK01000281.1 GCA_003485905.1 Gammaproteobacteria bacterium
AATCATTGCCAACAATTCAACTAGAATATTGTTGGTATCTCTGTAAAAGAGCTTTATAGAGCCGCTCTCGAAAATCACTGGCCTGAGAATCCATACCGGTAAGCACTTCAACCAAGTGTTCATTGTCTTCCTTACCGCCCCAAAGTTTTCGATAGCTACCTTCTTTATAGCCATTATCTTGGCGAAAGAAATTCAACACATTTTTAGCAACATACCTTCGGTGTAAGTCACGAATATCCATATCCATCAGGCCTGCTAGTCCAGCAAAACTAGCCACCGGAAACTCTCTTTTTTGCAGCACTTCGGTAGTAAATAGTTCTACAGCCGTCAAAAAGTCATCGTAGTGCCGAGGTGCATTAAATTCCTCAATTATTCTATCCGTTAATCCCGAACTTCCCGAGGCTTCAACCAACATCAGGCTCAAACCAAAGTGCCATATATCGACCAACTCCAATTTGATCTGTTCTTGATCAGGTGACTGATGCTTCCACCACTTCCACCCATAATGATCCATTAATTCGGCGCACTCCACCCATATTGCACGATACCATTCGTAATTCTGTTGACGCCAGTCTGCATTCACTTTCTGGTTCATTTGCTCTTGCATTTCGAGCATGGTTTCAACCAATGGCGTCATCTCTGATTTAGCTAATTTTTGCGGCATCTATTCCTCTACGTCATCGACATGGTCAACAATATTAATAATTATATGGCCCGAACCTATCTTTAAAATAACTCAGCTATTTGATAACAAACAAACGGCCTGTGCGGCGATCCCTAAACCATTACCTTCGAAGCCCAATTTTTCGGTGGTCGTGGCTTTAACATTTATCAAATTTTTGTTTGCCGAAAGATCACTCGCAATATTGTCACACATTGCCTCAAGGTACCCAGCCATCCTCGGCTGTTGTGCGATAATCGTCGCATCAATATTGCCAACCTGATAACCACGACTAGACATGAGCTTCGCAACCTGACGCAACAATATTCGGCTGTCAACATTGGCTAAAGCCTCGTCTGAATCCGGAAAATGTTGGCCAATATCACCCTCTCCCAAAGCGCCAAGCACCGCGTCCATAATCGCGTGCAGCAATACATCCGCATCAGAATGACCCTTTAGTCCGTACTTATGCGGAATATTCACACCACCGACTATAAGTGGGGGCCCTTCCACCAAAGCATGCACATCGTACCCTTGGCCTATTCGCAAAGTAACAATCCTTGTAGCACTAGCTGTCTAAAAACTTGGGTCGTTTCATCAATATTCGTCCTGCTTTTGGCGCAGCTTTTTCTACCGCGGGATCTTCGGTTTTTTTCTTATTCTTTTTCTTCGAACCAAAGATGGTGCGTTTCTCTGCACGCAGCGCTGCTTTTGCCTCAGCCGCAAGAAAATACTCAGCCAGAGGTAAATCCGACGGAGTTGTTATTTTCAAATTAGCTTCTGAACCTTTTACCATTAACGGGCGCATCCCCATGAACTCCATCGCAGAAGCCTCGTCAGTTACTATCGAGTTGCGCTGCTTTAAGTCACTTAGCGCACCACATAAAACATTGAGGTGAAACATTTGAGGCGTTTGGGCTCGCCAAATATTTTCTCTGGGTACTGACTGAATAATGCCGTCCCGGTTATCAGTTTTTTTCATCGTATCGGTAACAGGCAAACCAAGAATCCCACCTACTGGATGCCCCATGACTTTTTTTACCAACTTATCAATAAGAGCTTTGCTAATACACGGGCGTGCAGCATCATGTACTAACACCCAATCATCCAAGCCAGCATAAGCTTTCAACGCCTCCAATCCACTCAACACCGAATCACAACGTTCTGTACCTCCTTCAATTTGACACAAGAATTTAGGATGTGAGGGAATCACGTTTTTCCATCGAGTATCGTCTGGTGCGGTAACGACTGCAACGCCAGATACAATTTCATGACCAAGAAAAGCACCCATGGTGTGCTCGATAACTGTTTTGCCCGCTATTTCCAAATACTGCTTTGGCACACGTCGTTTCATGCGCTTGCCACTGCCTCCAGCAGCAATCACCACCCAACATTTGCTCATATCTTATTACCGATGTTCCAATTGTCTTTGTGGACCTGTTATCAGGCTCGTTCAATCTAGAGACTTACCAGATCAGTTATTATAACCAAAATTCGTTTATGCGGGCAGTAAGTCCATTTAATTCTGCTCAACTCCAAAGTACAATCGCGGCCCACACCCGCAATACAAAAACCCAATGACCACAACTGCTTTAAGGGGACACTCTCCGTTTCAACCTGTATTGCCGGATTTGTCTGGCTCAAGAGTATTTTGGCGTCACTTACATGGTAGCAGCCAAGATATTGCTATCGTAGAAGCTGCACAACAGAATAGCGAGAACGGCATCGCCACACTGCTTGTTTGCCCAGATGCGACCAGCATATATCATCGAGCTCAATCAGCTCGCTTTTACGCCTCAAGCAATTTCGTCCCACAAATTCGCCTATTCCCAGACACGGAGTGTCTTCCGTACGACCGATTCTCACCCCACCAGGACATCACATCAACACGGATATTGACCCTGTTAGAACTTACTCAAGGCTTTAATGGCTTATTGATTGCGCCAGCAAGTGCTTTGTTAAGGCGCTTACCTCCTCAAAATCACATTAAAGGTAGCGCTTTTCATTTAACTATAGGTCAACAACTCGAAACGACAACCTTCTCAAACACACTGGTTGACGCTGGGTACTACTCGGTAAATCAAGTAATGTCACCGGGGGAGTTTGCGGTCAGAGGTGGTTTGATTGATGTCTACCCAATGGGAACCGCAACGCCATTTCGAATCGACCTTTTTGATACGGAGATCGAGAATATTCGCTTGTTCGATACCAGCACCCAAAGGTCAGGCGACACTGTATCGAAAATCAGGATTCTACCAGCCAGAGAGTTCCCTACCCACGAGCAAGCAATCAGTGATTTTCGACAGCGCTTTAGAGCCAGATTTGAGGGCGATCCGCAAAAGTCACGTGCCTATCGCGATTTAAGTAACGGCGTAATTCCTGCCGGCAGTGAGTGCTACCTACCTTTGTTTTTCGAACATACAGCCGGCCTGCTTGATTACCTCGCAGACGACACGTTAATTATTCTGGATGATGGGGCGACAGAGGCGGCCGAAAATGCAGTCGATGAAATTAAAGAGCGGTACGAATATGCCCAGCTAGACACTGAATGGCCCGCATTAAAACCCGAAGAGATAGCATTAACGCAACAGGATTTACTCGACAATCTCAAACCAAAAAAACGTGTTCAATTATTAACACTAAACCTTGATGATCAGAACAAACATGTTTACGAGTACTCAACTAACAAGCCGACCGAATTCAATATAAATGCCCGTAGTGAGTCGCCATACGAGCCATTGATAAAATATCTACAGACTAATACCGGACGGGTTTTATTAGTGGCAGAGTCCATTGGACGGCGAGAAACCTTAAACGGGCTTTTGCAAGATCACCAACTTAATGTCTCTACAACTGATTCCTGGCATGACTTTTTACAAGGCTACGCACAGCTAAACATCACCAGTGCCCCCCTTGAATACGGCTTTAGGATCGAACGCACCTCGACAAGTTCCGAGCTTGAACACCACCCACACAATAATCTAGAAGTAATTACCGAAGCGCAGATATACGGCGAACGAGTTCTGCAAAAGCGGCGCAGGTCAAACCGCAACAAAAACCCTGATGTGATCATCCGCTCTCTGGCGGAGCTAAAATTAGGCGACCCTGTGGTACATGATGACCACGGTGTAGGTCGGTATCGCGGCCTAACTACGCTAACAATTGATGGTCTGGATAACGAGTACTTAACCCTTGAATACGCTAACCAGGACAAGCTATATATTCCCGTTCTATCGCTTGAAGCGATCAGTCGCTACGTCGCCGGAAATCCCGACACAGCTCCCATACATAAACTCGGTACAGAGACTTGGCTGAAAGCAAAACGACGTGCCCAAGAGAAAGCTTACGATGTAGCTGCTGAGTTACTCGAAGTACAAGCTCTACGCTCTAGCCGTCAAGGTCACAGCTTCCCAGATATAGATGAAAGTTATGATGCATTCGCTGGCGGCTTTCAATTTGAAGAAACAGCTGATCAAATGCAAGTTATAGATGATGTTATCTCTGATATGACCCAAGCGAAGCCAATGGATCGCTTGGTCTGCGGAGATGTGGGATTCGGAAAAACCGAGATCGCCATGCGCGCAACATATATGGCGATTGCCGGTCAAAGACAGGTAGTCGTTGTGGTACCTACAACTTTGTTGGCGCAGCAGCACTTTGATAACTTTTCTGATCGCTTTGCCGATTGGCCAGTGAAAGTAGAACTACTTTCTCGATTCCGAACCAAGAGCGAAACACAAACCGCGTTGGAAGGTATCGCTAACGGTACCGTTGATATTGCGATTGGAACTCATCGTTTACTGCAAAAAGATATTAGCTTCAAGCGACTTGGACTAGTGATTATCGACGAAGAACACCGTTTTGGTGTTCGTCAAAAAGAACGATTAAAACAACTGCGCAGCGAAGTCGACATTTTGACTTTGACCGCCACCCCAATACCCAGGACACTAAATTTTGCCCTATCCGGATTACGTGACATATCCATTATTGCGACGCCACCGCGAGCTAGGCTAGCAATCAACACCTTTGTCCGCGAATGGAATGAAGGCATGATCAAAGAAGCTTGCATACGTGAAATTAGACGCGGTGGGCAAGTCTATTTTTTGCACAACGAAGTACAAACAATTGAAAAAATCGAAGCTGAACTTAATGCTTTAATGCCAGATGCCCGTATCCGGCATGCGCACGGACAAATGCGAGAGCGTGAACTTGAAGGCATAATGCGCGACTTCTACCATCAGCGATTTAACATTCTATTGTGTACTACAATTATTGAAAGCGGCATCGATGTGCCAAGTGCCAACACAATTATTATTAATCGCGCTGATAAATTTGGGTTAGCGCAACTGCATCAGTTGCGCGGCAGAGTGGGCCGGTCCCACCATCAAGCCTTTGCCTACCTGCTCACGCCTCCGCTCAAGCAACTCACTTCGGATGCTAAAAAGCGCCTAACAGCGATAGAAGCACTAGACGAATTGGGTGCTGGATTTGCTTTAGCATCTCAAGACCTGGAAATTCGCGGTGCCGGCGAGTTACTAGGTGAATCACAAAGCGGAATGATCGATGAAGTGGGATTTAGCCTATATAGCGAATTTCTCGATCAAGCCATAAATAGCTTGAAAAAGCATAAAGATCGTCACTACCAACCCGCCGACAAGGAGACCCTGGAAGTTAATCTACAAATTGCAGCCCGCTTTCCTGATGAATATATTTCCGATGTTCATATACGACTAACAATGTACAAACAAATTTCTGCTGCGACAGATTACGAACAAATTCAAAATATTGCGGCCGAGACGGTGGATCGTTTTGGGCTAATGCCAGACGCGACTAAATCTCTATTCGCAATAAGCGAGCTTAAGCTACAAGCTCGCATGCTTGATCTCAAAAAGATTGAAGCTGGAACAAAGGGTATGACATTTGAATTTCTGGAAAACCCAAAAATCAATCTCGATCGATTGATTGAGCTTATCGCCAAAGACCCAAAACAATATGGAATGAAAAACTCGAGCACATTTCAGGTCCGTCGCGAATTGGAAGATGCCCATAGCAAATTCGATCTACTCAAAGAAATCTTTGCCACCTTGTCCGATTAAACGAACCGGCAAGAGAATGAAAAACACCAACCAAATCAAATATGTCGATAATATCCCTATCACAATTATCCGAAGTAAGCGGCGCCGAAGTTTTGGAATTCAAGTAAAGGAAGATAAGTTCGTTTTACGAGTCCCCTCACGAGCGAGCCAAAATAACATACAGCATTCACTGAATCGTTTTGCACCCTGGGTCCGCCAGAGGCAAGCGATATTAGAAACAGCAGAGAAACCACCAACATATGAGTTTCAATTTGGAGAACAATTTCCATGGCTCAACACACAGCTCACACTGACAAGCGTCGACAAACACCATAAGACGGAGCTCGTCACAAAATATTTACCAGTCCACCTTCCCAATTCGGTACGAAATCAAAGCGCCTATATACAAAAACGGGTAATCGATTTCTACAAAGGTGTTGGCCTTCGGCATTTAGTATCGAGGGTCAATTACTTTGCCGAACTTGTCGGCAAGCAACCCACGGATGTTAAGACCTACAGCTATAAACGACGCTGGGGTAGCTGCTCCAGCCAAGGAGTACTAACCTTTAACTGGTCAATACTATTGGCCCCCGCAAATGTTGTTGACTATGTAGTGGTACACGAACTCGCACATCTGGTTCACTTTGATCATTCCAAGTCATTCTGGCAAGTAGTAGATCGAGTCATGCCGAACTACAAACATCAGAGGAAATGGTTGAAGGAAAATGGCCATTTACTGAGCATAAGGCCAAACTTTCCGGTCTAGGCAATAGTCAATCTAGTCGTGCCCCGCTGAAATAAGCGATTTTAAAGCAACTACCAACAACGCCGGACCGACAAATACTGCGACATTCCCCGCGATCGCAGTCACATAAGACCCCACCTCTGGCAATACCGCCAATGACCCTGCAGATGCTGAAAGCGCGATACCTGCAATTAAAAAATTATTGCTTTCCCGACCACCCACATTCAAAAAACCAACAACCAAACCCAAAATCGCCAGTACCAGCGGTACTTGGGGGGCGCTGACCCCAAGCCCAGCGGCAATAGCAATAATGACTCCTAAGATAAACGCCAATCGACCTATGTTTTGCATTTTCAATCCTCCAATGGTTAAGCTAGGTAATGTAGTTCAATCCTGCATTCGGTCTAATGTACACCGCAAACTACTCCAAATAAATCTCAAATCGCACTCAAAACGCTAAGACTATGGCAAGCTAAATATTGGATCCGACAATAATTCGAAACACGCGCTCAAGCAACGCTCAATTCCGCTTCAAAACCAAACAAGCTCATATCCTGAATACGTAAGGGATATAGTATTCCGTCAAGATGATCGCATTCATGTTGCACAACGACCGCATGAAAGCCTTGGACCTCGCGCTCTATTCCTTCACCAAACTGATTTACCCCGCGATATACAATGTGTGACGGACGCTCAACATAGCCGCGCATACCTGGAACGCTTAAGCAGCCTTCCCACATTCCTTGCACAGAATCTCCTAACACCTCAATTTCTGGATTTACCAATACTGTCTCGGGAACAGAGTCTGCATCTGGGTAGCGACTGTTCTCCTGCACCCCAAATATAACTACTCGCTGTAAAACGCCGATTTGCGGAGCGGCCAATCCAGCACCGTTTTCAGCTTCCATGGTATCGAACAAATCAGATACCAAACTGTGCAGCTCCGCGGTATCAAAATCTTTGACCTCGCATGATCGTTCAAGAAGCGTGGGATTACCCATTCGCAGTACTTCCCTTACAGCCATTTATATATCCCCATAGACTATTAATTTAGCAAGCGTAGCGATTAAACCTGATAACATTTACTCAACGCAATCAAATTTATTCAACAATGATGTACGGCCCCTATACCAAACAGTGGTTCTTCACACTCACACTGCTTACGTGCTTGCCAGTGTTGACTAGCGCGCAAGTAAGCACCGAAACCGAACCCCAAGCTGCAGAAATAGAACAACGTTCACCTGCTTCATATGATTCTTCGATTGAAAATTTAGAGCCTGTTCCAGAGCCACACAGGGGTTACCTGATTGAACTCATTGTGTTTGAAAACACCCAACATTTGGAGTTAGGCAAACTCGATAACAACGACTATACCCTACCCGATGATCGCCCCACCAACCGCGCAGCCATCTATCCATCTATTCCTGACGAGTTATACACGCATCTAGATAGTTTGCAATTAAACACTCAATACCAACCAATTGCATACACATCATGGCGACAAATATCCAAACCGCGAACTGAAAGCCCTCGTTTTCAATTGAACGAAATCTCTCCAAGTCTTACCGGGACCGTGATGGTCTACGACAACGTAATCCTGCTGTCTGAGCTAGAAGTTGAATATAACCCGGCACTTGGGACTGCGGCGACGAATATGAGTATTCTCGATATCCCAGAACAAAATGTAAATGGACTGCAGGGCTCGCAGATTAATAACGACTTCACCACCGCTACCCAGGACGATGCAGCCTACAATGAGGCTTTAGCGACCAATGCTCAAAATATTGTGTCTAGCAACATGTTCGATGCAGCCGGGAACCCAATTCCAAGAACCGAACAAGTCCCTTACACAGGCGAATTTTATCCCTCACCTCTCAGCACAGCACAATCGTATGTTTACCGCCGTGTCAGCCAGGACAGCGCGCGTTACCTGATAAATGAAAAACGTCGCGTTAAATTTGAAGAAACCCATTACTTTGACCACCCAGCGTTTGGCATCCTGTTGCGAGTGATTCGAACTGAAATACCGGTAGATGAATACAACCTATCGACGGTCGAAGCTCTCGGCATTCCAGCATTTTCCACGGCTCGATCTGTTAGCCAAGGCTCTAGTAGTTTTATTGATTCAAATCCAGCCGGCCCAGAAGCTGAACCAAACTACGAGCTATAACAGCCGTTCTGAAAGATCCCGATCTGCGCATTCCAAAAAAGGCCTGGGCGCATAGCCAAAATCATCAATCGCCGGGTAATTGTCATAGGCGAGATTAGAATTCATTCTATTTGCCATTTCAGCGGTATAAGCAAATTTTCCAGTGAGAGCCGCAACTCGCAGTGCGCAGCGATAAACTGGCAACGGAAGGCTTAGTACTCTGACCGGTTTATTTAGGGCTTCAAAAATCCTACACACCATTTTACGGTAGCTAAGTGTCTCTGCGCCCGCGAGTGTATAAACCTTACTGTATGTTACAACTTCATCTAATACTTTAAATACAGCGTCAACCAAATCCAAAGCGTGTACGGGTTGGCGGAGACCATCGGCTTTTCCAGCGACCACTGCAAAACTCCAGCGATTGATAAAC
>DNHK01000163.1 GCA_003485905.1 Gammaproteobacteria bacterium
CTCTGGACCAGTAGGCAGTACTAATGACAGACCCAAAAAGCTTATACAGTGTATGCGTCTTGGCCGGCGGCAAAGGGCTCCGGTTTGGCGGCCAAGATAAAGGCCTAATTGAATACCAGGGTAAACCACTGGTAGAGCACATAATTGACGCTTTTTGTGAGCACACCAGTGACATTATCATCAGTGCGAATCGCAATATAGTTCAATATAAAGAATACAATCTTCCAGTGGTATCTGATTCTATTAAATCATTTGCAGGGCCTTTAGCGGGAACACTCGCTGCTTGCACTAAAAGCCAAAACGAATGGCTTATAGTCGTTGCGTGCGACCAGCCGGACATCAATCCCGCACTCGTTAGCGCTATGCTGACACTAGCTAAATCTAAGCAGTCCAAGCTCATTATCACGAACGACGGGCACCGCGACCAACCACTACCTATGCTTTTACACACGTCACTTCAAAACACTATTGAAAAATTTCTTCATTCCGGTGATCGAAAAGTGAGCCTATGGCAGACACAACAAAGCGCAATCGCTCTAATCTCAGACCTGTGCAACCGCTCGAAAAACATAAATACACCGGAAGACTTATAACTCAGCTTTTCCAGAAACAGAAACCACATTATTGTTTGATCACAACAAATTCTGAGAAATCCGCATACAATACAACCGTAAATTAACTTTTAGCTTATAGATATCAATGAGTTCACAGGCCATTAATAGACCCTTAATACTGCTTGTCCTAACACTTTTATATGTTGGTTCTGCAGCCTCTGATAATGTAGATATTCTCGCTGCAAAATTTCAGCGACAGGCCTCCCAACAAGGTACTACACAATGGTCAGTAAGCGTCACATTAAAAAATAATGATACCGGTTGGGATCATTATGCTGACGAGTGGCGTATCGTAGACATCGATGGTCACGTACTCGGAAACCGAGTTCTTCTGCACCCTCACATTGATGAGCAACCATTTACTCGAAGCACAAATGGCATACTTGTGCCAGACAACATAACTACGGTTTTTATAGAAGCCCACGACAAAATTGACGGCTGGATGAAAAGTAGATTAACAGTCAATCTTGATTTGACTGACGATGGCCACTTAGAGATTATCAATCAATAGCTTTTTTATAACGGAACAAACCTCACCACATTGAAGGTTCATCATTTTCAGTAGAACGCCCTTTTGCACCTCGCACTTCATTTTTTAGTTCCGCTATCCTTGGCTGTGTTGTTTTATCGGCCAACTTGGAGTATTAGTTTCGCAGTTATGCTTGCTGGACTATTGATCGATATCGATCATTTATGGGCAAACCCAATCTATGACCCAAGCCGCTGCAGCATTGGATTCCATCCGCTGCACACTGTTTTACCGATAACCTTCTACTGTCTCGCGCTCTTTCACCCAAAAACTCGTGTGCTAGGTATTGGTTTACTTGTGCATATATTCCTCGACTCTCTAGATTGTAGAATTCTCAGCGGGATTTGGTACACGAACTACTAGCCAGAAGGCATCAACAAACTCATCCATTTGTCTAATTGCATTATTACAAACCTGAACCCTCTACCTTGGGATATGAAAAATCTCCCGAACAGCATTACAGCCTATAAGAGTATGCCCGTTTATACCGAATCAACGATTTCTCCGGACTTACTAAAAGCCTAAAATACAAGGCAAAAGGTTGGGCAAGAATCGTTGTTCTTGAAGGTGAGCTGCAATACATCATTATTGAGCCCGTGAAAGAAACTCTAATACTTAATGTCGACTCCCATGGCGCCGTCAAACCAACAATACGCCGTGAAGTTAAACCTAACGGACAAGTCCATTTTTATGTAAAGTTCTGTCGATAGCAAAAACTAAACAAAGAATTCAAGCCGCGATAATTTTTCTAGGCCGCGCCCCCCGGGCATCGACCACCTGAGCTAAATCAATCTCGCCCGAAAAGATTTTCCTTTGAGTTTGCCTGAGGCAAGCTTTTTAAGAGCAAGCTTTGCTACATCACGAGCAACCGCTACGTAAGTCCAATTTTCCAGAACTTGAATTTTTCCTATTTGATCACCAAAAATATCAGAACCATTTTTGTCATCAGTTCGGGTGAGTGCGCCAACGACATCTCCCGCTCGTAGCTTTTGCTTTTTGCCCGCTTCAATTCTAAGAGTCGACACTTTAGGTCTGGGCGGCGATTGATCCAACAAAGCTTGTGCTGGCAACTCACTCGTGTGGATATCTTGAGCTAGATGAGCTGACAATTGTTCTATCCGGAATAATTCTTGGCTAGTATACAAGGAGTTAGCAATGCCCTTTTCTCCGGCTCGTGCCGTTCTGCCGATTCGATGCGTGTAAACATCTAACTCACGAGGGAGGTGAAAATTTATCACCATATCAATACTGTCTATATCTAGGCCTCGCGCTGCGACATCTGTAGCCACAAGTATGGAAACACTACCGTTTGTAAACCTTATTAATGTTTGATCCCGGTCTTTTTGTTCCATATCTCCGTGCAATGGAGCCGCACTAAACCCAGAACTTTTTAATGCTCCAGCGACAAGTTGCACATCTTTGCGCGTATTGCAGAACACCACACAAGCTCGAAAGCTACAATCAAGCAGCAGTAATTGCAGCGCAATATTTCGTTCTGATTCGCTCTCTATCAGATAAAAGCGCTCAGTGACTCTTACGGAATCCTGATTCGCAGATACCGTAGCCTTAAACGGATTGCGCATGACCCGGTTTGCTATTGTTTCTATTTCTTGCGGAAACGTCGCGCTAAACATCATGGTTTGCCGGCTCGTAGGTAACATACCAAGAATGCTATCCAGCGTTTTCTGAAACCCCATGTCCAGCATCCTGTCAGCCTCATCCAAAACTAAGCTGCGCAAATGTTCGACCGATAGGGCATCTTTTTTCAAATGATCTTCAACACGGCCGGGTGTGCCTACTACTATATGAGCGCCACTCTTCAGCGAGTTCGCCTGCAATCGAAACGCAGAACCTCCGGTGAGCGTAATTATTTTTATATTGGGTGTTCGCCGCGCTAAACGTCTTATCTCGTTGGCAACCTGATCCGCTAGTTCGCGGGTAGGGCACAACACCAAGGATTGCACCCTAAATAGTTTGCTTTCCAGCTTAGCAATTAGCCCTAAACCAAAGGCTGCAGTTTTTCCTGAACCAGTTTGACCCTTTGCGATAACATCTCTTCCATCCAATATCGCTGGCAAGCTTTGAGCTTGAATGGCCGTCATCGAAGAAAAACCAAGGGATACAAGATTATCAAGAATCTCCTGATTTAGGTTTAAGGACGAAAAATTATGTTCGCTCATGGTGTTCCTTGATATAACTAACGTTTAAGATTGCACTGGTAGTATTCAACGGGATCGAAGGATGAAGTAGAGTCCTTTGGCAACCAGAGACATTGAAATGTGTGAACCGAATGCACAGCTTTATGCTTGCGACAGTTAGTTATCTTAACTGAATTGGATAAAAGTAATGAGAAAGCTAAATATTATTGCATGGATATTACAAGGCGTTATCGCTGTTTTCTTTATCTACTCGGGCCTATTAAAACTAACTAGTTATGAGCTAATTTTTGGCGATCTTCGTCCCATTTGGTTTGAACATGTACCAAGCTGGATGCCGGTTCTTGCGGGCAGTCTAGAAATCTTAGGTGGTATAGGAATAATTCTGCCTGCAATTACTAGAATTCATCCTATTCTAGTTCACATAAGCCTCTTCAGCTTAGCTCTATTTATGGCCGCCGCATACGCACTAGAAGTCTGGACTGGTGATAACACCAGTGAACTAGCCATCATTCTAATGTTTGTAACTGCTGAGCTTGGCTGGCTGCGACTAAAAGTTATTCCAATTGCAGCAAAACCGGCAATAATGAACACTGGCCGCTAGGCCTCTCATCATACCGTTTAGCTTAGAGCTTACGTATCGAATTCTTCACTGGCCACTTTGTGCGGAATATTAACGGTTACTAATGTCCCGCTGCCGGGCTCACTCTCGATAACCATTGTGCCTTTATGCGCAGCTACAATATTCCTGCATAGATAAAGCCCCAAACCAAATCCCCCTGTCTTTCGCTGCCGGGATGCATCGGGACGATAAAACGCTTCCGTCACGCGGCCCAAGTGCTTCGCATCAATGCCTTCGCCGCTGTCACCTACCTCTAAAACCAAACCTTCTTCACTAACAGAGAAGGTGACCGTTGGACGGCTTTGCTGTGAATCAGTGTGACGCAATGCGTTATTAAGAAGGTTTCTAAGTAATAAGCGAATTCGCATTCCATCTAATAGCATATAGTCGTCATTAGACTGCTCCGGGGCCACAATACCCGCATCAGCAAAATGCTGTTCTAACTCTGAAATTATAAGCTGTGATACGGAATTAGGTTGACGATTTAATTTAGAATGCCGACTCGACAAAGCCTCCGCCTCAGTAAGACCTGAGATCAAGCTATCCATCTCTTTCATATCTGATGCTATAGCTTCACGTTGTGACTCATCCTCAATTAGCTCGACGGCTACTCTAGCCCGCGTTACAGGAGTTCTTAATTCATGACTAATTGCGAGAAATAAATCTCGCTTGGCTTCCATCATTCCCTCAATGTCATCTGCCATTTGGTTAATCTCGGCCCCCAATGTGCCCAGTTCATCATTCCGTTTTATATTGGTACGGCTACCTAGATCCCCTTTTCCAATCTTGAAGACCACATCACTAATATTCTCCAACGGTCTAAACAGCCACCGAGTTGTTAAAAACAGAAGTGCCAATAAACCGATAAGCGAAATAATGCTCCAAAGTTGTACCTGGTCAGCAATATTCGGCTCATAACCCAATATGAAGTCATATCCACGGGATTGCGTTCGAACTAAAAACCGCCCGTTATGCCACACCTTTTCGAAGGTACGGAATGAATCTTCCGCAGACCGCCCTCTACGTATAATCGGCGTAGGAATTTCATCTTGATCCACGGTGCCAAAATCGAGACGTCTTAACCTTATCGGTTCTCCCACGGACCACATTGAATCTCCTCTTTTTAGAAGAATGTCGAAACCCCGAGCATCGGCAAGTACTGTTGCCAACTCCTCATCAACCTGACCCGTTCGCCTATCAACTAACAAATCGGCATAAAGTATCGTATCCCGAAAAGTGCTCTGTTCAATCTGATCACCAACTTTTGAGCGAAGCGCAACTTGCATTAGCTCCGTCAAAGCATATCCGCCAATCAGAAACATAATCATCAGTCGAAACGATAAGGAACTTGAAGCTTTACGTACAAAATTCATTTTCTATAACTGCTCTGAGTCTCAATTCAAATCAAAAATCACGTTTCCCTAGGCTCGATGAAGCAATAACCAGCACCCCAAACCGTTTTTATATAATCGATAGGCTGCAATTTTTTACGGAGCCGGCTAATCAATATGTCAACAGAGCGGGTAAACAACTCGGCTTCAATTCCACGCAATTGGTTAAGAATCTCATCTCTTGAGAAATTCTTGCCTGGCGCCCGTACAAATAGCTGTAAAAGCTGGTACTCCATGGTGGTTAACTGCAACTGCTCTTCATTTAAGCTAGCGGTTCTCTGATGTGTATCGATGCTCAAAGCACCATAGCTAATCACCTCTCCGGATTGTGCGTTTCCTCCAACTCGCTTTAGGATACTGTACACACGTGCAACCAGCTCTCTTGGCTCGAACGGTTTGGGCACATAGTCATCGGCACCTAGCTCCAATCCAACAACACGATCAGTAACATCACCTCTTGCAGTAAGCATTATTAACGGAACCATGCTTTTTTGCCGTATTTCTCTACAAACGGCAAACCCATCTCTATCTGGCAACATAACATCTAGTAAAACTAAGTCCGGCTCTAGCACGTCAAGCAATCTTAATCCTTCATCAGGATGCACCGCACTCTCGAGCGATAAATCATACCTCTGAAAATAGGTTTTTAAATGCTTCGCTAATTGAGCATCATCATCAATTATCAGTATTTTCTTCATATTCAAATTATATCGTCGCGAATCGCAAATAAAGGTAATAGTGTGTGCCCGCTAAAATTAGCGTCGCGGCTTGTCTGAGATAGATTTAGCCTAATCCTCTGTAGAATCAGCTAATCAGTATACGTAAGCCAGATCAGTCCAACCTACAAATATGACATATATACCGAGCGCTTCATCTTATATAAACAGTATCTAAACGCTGTAACCCACTGTAACAAGGTGTTTCGGTTAAGCTTGCTTACAAAAAGCAAAGGTAGTCTCGGTGATCCAACTAATCTCGCCGCAACCTATCAGTTATAGCCACCGGTGTAGAGAAGCGCATTACGATCCAGGATGATGAGCCAATAAAAGTCAGTACGGTTGCAAGCTGGACCACATTAGCCGCGTCAATTGACAGTAATTGATACTCAAGCGCCAAAAATACGATTAGCAACGAGAACTCACTCATTTGTCCCAGCCGCCAACCTGTCTCCCATGCTAACTTCGGCGATTCGCTTACCTGGTCTAAAGCAAAACGAAACACCACCGGCTTAATAACCAACAGCCCGACCGCTAATATCAGTGCTGGAGCCCAATTGGCAATAGCAGTTACCAAATTAATATTTGCGCCAATTGCAAAAAAGAACAATACAAGAAAAAAGTCTCGCACTGGCTTGAGGCTTTCTGCAATAAATAACGCAATTGGGCTCGTTGCCAACGTAATGCCTGCGATAAACGCACCTATTTCGTAACTAAGTCCTGCGGAGTGCGCTAACTGTGCAACACCCAAACACCACGCGATAGCCAACAAAAAAATATATTCCTGTACCCGATCAAATTTCCTAATTAGCTGTAATAAAATGTATTTTTCTCCAAGCCAGGCCAAACTAATTACTGCCGGCAATGAAATTATTATCATTGCCACATCTCCAAATGTAGAGCTCGCATCGGCTTGAGAGCCTAGCCAGAGCATCACAGCAATAGCTATTAAATCCTGCAACAGTAATACACTGATGATCACTTCTCCGGTATGCCTGTGATGCAGCACTGTCGTAGGCAGTAACTTTAAGCCGATTATGGTGCTAGAGAACATCGTGGCGAAGCCAATAATCAATACATCCATCCAACTAAAATCAAAAGCTAACGCGACGATCCCACCAAACAGGGAAAAGCTTGCTGATGTAATAATTGTCACTATTGTTGTTTGCTTTAACAACAGAAGCAGTTTTTGCGGTGCCAGATTTAGACCCAGCATAAACAGCAAAAACATTATTCCTATCTCAGCAATATCTGCTAACAAAGCAGTATCATCTACCCATGCCAAGCCCCACGGCCCAAGAGACATTCCTAAAATTATATAGCTGATGATAAGGGCCTGTCGGGCCCACAATGCCAGCGTGGCCGTGATGGCACACCCAACGAATATCAAGAACAATGAATAAATTATGCTCTGGGTCTCCATGCTCCTACCGTAACAT
>DNHK01000291.1:0-8533 GCA_003485905.1 Gammaproteobacteria bacterium
ACACTTAGTGGCGTTGATTAAATATGAATAGGCTAAATTTTCTATTCAATCAATAAAATGTAAAAGTTTTGTTACAAACACATCATAAGTTATTGTTAATTAACAATTTAAACTGATAAAAATCTATAGATATTGAAAAATATAACAACATTATCCGTTAGGATTACCCCAACTATGCTTGCGCTAAACACAACTCATATTCAGAAAATATTGGAGCCTCACAAGTGTGTGATTTTTTCACAACCACCCATATAGCTTCTCAACACTTCTGGAACAACAATCTCACCTGTATCCGTTTGATTATTTTCGAGAATTGCAACTAAGGTCCGCCCCACCGCTAACCCCGAACCATTGATAGTGTGAAGTAAGCGTGGCTTTTCCCCTTCCGCCTTAAATCGCGCCTGCATACGGCGAGCCTGGAATGTATCAAAACTGCTACATGACGATATTTCTCGATAACAATCCTGACTTGGCAACCAAACCTCCAAATCATAGGTTTTATTCGCGGAAAAACCTAAATCACCCTTACAAAGCGCTATAACTCGATACGGTAATTTCAATAATTGCAGAATACGCTCTGCATGCCCCGTGAGCTCCTCCAGCGCTTCTTGAGAGTGATCTGGATGCACAAGCTGCACCAACTCTACTTTTTCGAACTGATGTTGTCGAATCATCCCGCGCGTATCGCGACCATAGCTTCCAGCTTCCCGCCGAAAACAAGGAGTATGAGCCACCATCTTAATGGGTAACTGCTCAACGTCGACTATCTCGCTACGATATAAATTAGTTAATGGAACTTCAGCCGTAGGAATTAGGAAAAAGTCATCTTCGGTCATACAAAACTGATCTTCCTCAAACTTTGGTAACTGCCCTGT
Organism: Gammaproteobacteria bacterium; assembly: GCA_003485905.1. Classification (GTDB taxonomy): domain Bacteria; phylum Pseudomonadota; class Gammaproteobacteria; order Arenicellales; family Arenicellaceae; genus UBA10349. The sequence goes on from DNHK01000291.1 coordinate 876, forward strand.
ACCGAATAAGCTACTACGATTCACTAGATACGGAACGTATGTTTCATTGTATTCGTGCTGCTCCGTATGAATATCCAACATGAACTGAATAAGCGCTCGATGTAGACGGGCTAGAGAACCTTTAAGCACCACAAATCGGGAACCGGTTAATTTAGCTGCAGCCTCAAAATCCATTTGCTGTAATGCATCTCCAAGATCAACGTGATCAGAAACGTCAAACTCAAAGCTTTTAGGTTCACCCCAGATTCGTATTTCAACGTTTTCATCTTCGCCTAGACCATCGGGAACATCGGAACCTGGAATATTTGGGACGCCCTGAAGCAAATCATCCAAGTCTATCTGGACTAAATCTAGCTCTCGTTCTGCAGCTGTGAGCTGATCTCCTAACCCCGCCACCTCAGCCAACACCTGAGCAACATCTTCCCCAGCCGCCTTCATCTGACCAATCCTCTTAGATTGCTGGTTACGCAAGGCCCGGACGGACTCAACCTGTACTTGCAACGATTTACGCTGCGACTCCAGCCCTAAAAATCTATCAACATCAAAACTATAACCACGATTTGATAACGCTATTACAACTTTATCCAACTCTGACCTTAATAACTGCGGATCCAACATATTTATTTACTCAATATCGGTGCTGCTAATAATTAAACAAAACGAACCAACTGCATGCCAGCCATACACATCAACACACAAAGCAATACAGATAGGCATATGTAAGTAAGAGCTTCGCTCCAGTGGCCTGCCTGGATCAGCAAAACTGTCTCAAGCGAGAATGCAGAAAAAGTAGTAAACCCTCCCAATAAACCCGATATCAACCAAAACTGTAACTCAACTGACGCACTAGCTCGATTGGTGAATACTTGAGCTAGCACCCCAATCAAAAGTGCCCCCAAACAATTCACTAACATAGTTGGCCATGGTGTTGGGATATCAAGAACGCGTATCGCAAATTGACCCAAGCTAAATCGACATACCGCGCCTAGACCCCCAGCGCACGCCAACAGCAAATAAAACTGTAGACTCATGGAGCAGGCATGTACTCAGAAACACTAGTCATAAAAAACATCAACATTATCTGGAGGCTCGAATTCAAATAGGGACGAATCTAAGTCGCTATTCATCTCAACTTGATCAAATTGAATAATCGTTTTTTGTCCAAGCAGATCTTCCATTCGTAATACCAAAAGAAGCCGATCGGAAAAGCCGAGTTCCAAATATTCATATCCCGCATCTTCAGCCAACGGCCTCAGTTCAACCCAATCTATAACACCCCCCCCAGATTTTGAGGTAGTAACTTCATATAGGTTTTGCAGATTCTCGCCGTTCATAAGGAGTGCTACGGATGGCGATTGATCAAGCGCGGCACCCAGGCTTCTTACTGTTAGCTGCTCCAAGTCTTTGTCGGATACATATACTTGCTGCCCATTAGATATGATCTGCTGCTCAGTATCATCATAGTCCCAACGAAACTTATCCGGCCTCAGTAACCAGAAATACCCGGCATTGCGATTTACTAATCGACCGGCATCATCATTAGTAACCTGAGTAAATCGTGCTTTCATGGTTTGACTATTTCGCACAAACTCATCAACCATATCCGTAGCTAAAGTGGATTCCTGTCCCATCACCGAGCCACTTATCGGCAGGCAGAAACCTACAAACGTAAAGTATGTTTTTAATCCCCTCCCCCACTCATTGCAGCGACGCATAGTTAATCTTCCACTGGCGATGGCGCGATCACCTGTCGCTTACCTGATTCGTCTACCGAAGTAACCACTCCGGCCGCCTCCATTGTCTCCACCATGCGAGCCGCGCGATTATATCCCACACGCAAATGACGCTGAACAGCAGAAATCGACGCTCTACGAGTTCGCGTAATCAACTCTACGGCCTGGTCGTACAATGGATCATCTTCGTCGCTAACCGCCCCGTCAGCCTGTAATGCAGGCGGCAACATATCACCCGCATTGCTAGGTCCGGTAAGAACTTCCTCAATGTAATCAGTGCTGGCATCTTTCTTTAGATAGGTTACAACCTCGTGCACCTCCTCATCAGAAACGAAACTCCCATGCACTCGTTCTGGCAAACTAGTTCCCGGTGGGACATAAAGCATGTCTCCATGCCCTAGCAATTGTTCTGCCCCCATTTGATCAATGATAGTGCGCGAATCCACCTTGGACGATACTTGAAACGCAATTCGTGTCGGAATATTGGCTTTCAACAAACCCGTTATCACATCAACTGAGGGTCTTTGGGTCGCCAGTATTAAGTGCACTCCTGACGCCCGACCTTTTTGTGCGAGCCGAGTAATCAATTCCTCCACCTTCTTCCCCACCACCATCATCAGATCTGCTAACTCATCGATGACCACAACAAGATAAGGCAATGCCTCCAACTCTTCAGCAACTTGGCCATCCTTAACTAGCGGATCTAGAATCGGGCTCCTACTCTCGACCGCAGCGCTAACCTTCTTATTGAATCCTGAAATATTACGTACACCCAATTCTGACATCAACTTATAACGCCGCTCCATTTCTACAATGCTCCACCGCAGAGCATTTGCTGCATCATTCATGTCAGTAACTACCGGAGACAGCAAATGCGGGATCCCATCATAAACCGATAGTTCGAGCATCTTAGGGTCGATCATTATCATGCGAACATCACTAGCGCTGCTCTTGTACAAAATACTTAAAATAAGCGCATTAATACAAACTGATTTCCCCGAACCGGTAGTTCCGGCTATAAGCACATGCGGCATCTTGCACAAATCGACAATAACCGTTGCACCACCAATATCTTTCCCTAAAACCAGCGCCAATGGAGTGTTGGCACGATCGTATTCAGGAGAGCCTAGCCCCTCAATAAGTTTAACAATCTCCTTCGACTGATTGGGGATTTCAATACCGATAAACGATTTACCGGGAATATTTTCAACCACGCGCACACTGATAACCGACATAGCTCTAGCAAGGTCACGAGCCAAATTAGTCACTTGAGAAGCCTTAACCCCTGGGGCAGGTGTCGCTTCAAAACGAGTTATCACTGGACCAGGATGTACTGCCACCACCTCTACTTCGACATTAAAATCTGCCAGTTTTTTTTCCAGCAAACGCGACATACTTTGTAACTCGTCCGCAGAAAACCCAACTTCCGATTGGCCAGGTTTCTCTAACAAGGATAACGGGGGTAATAGCTTAGAACCACTTTGCATGCTCTCAAACAAAGATGGCTGTTTTTCGCGCTCTTCACGCTTACTAATAACTGGTTCCTTTTTGACGCGCTGTTCTATTTTTGGAGGTTTTTTACTGTCCAGTTTTTTGCGTAAATCAGCAACACTAAACTCGCGTCTCTTTTTCGCCTCAACGCCAACGGCACGGTCAGCATGAGCTTCACGCATACTCTGAAACCAATCAATGAGTGCAAAAAACCGATCACCGGTATAGTCCATTAACTTGAGCCATGAAAATCCAGCAAAATAGGTAAAACCAGCCAAAAACAGAGCCATCAAAAACAATGAACTGCCAATTGCACCAAAAGCTCCGCTAAACGCCCCAGCTATCCAATCACCTAAATAACCCCCGGCGTTAAACGGCTCAAGGGTAGAAAATCGAGTGAAGTGCTTTGCTTCAAGCCCACACGCACCAAGAACGGTCATTATTAAGCCTAGCGAAATAATTACTCGTTCAACATAACCTGATGGCTTTTTGTGTCTACGACCCAAATAAATCTTCATCCCCAGGCCAGCAACTAAAAACGGAACTAACAGAGAAACTCTGCCAAACAAATGAAATAAAAGATCTGCTAACCAAGCCCCAGTACTGCCACCCAAATTACTAACCTGAGTATCTGGACCACTGTGTGACCAACCAGGGTCCTGTGCCGTATAACTTATCAACGACAAAAACAAATAAATCGCGACCGCTAAAAACAACAACATAATAGCCTCACCACTTAGCTCCTTAAACCTTTCCGGAACGTAAGATGAATTACTTTTTTTAGATCTGCGGGCCTGCGTCATGGAGTAACTGATTTGCTGCTGCGGGTTGATACCCAATTCTAGCCTGAAGTAAGCACAAGGGAAACGATAAGCCTCATTATAAATCGAACAATACAACCGCTTTGCACCCCAAGGGCACGCACCCTAACAAATTATCTGGTGGATCATGATCAAGCATCAGTCCATTTGCCATTGAGTGGCCACTAAACTAAGATTTCGAAAGTTAGCAAATATTCATTATGGACAAAAAAACAAATAGTACTGAGTTCTCCAAGCTATTGTCTGGCGTGCAGCCTTTGTACAATGAGCGTGTAAAACCTCATCGACCACCGATTAAGCCAATCCCCACTCAACGTATAGCAGATGATCGCTTGGTACTTGATCAGCTTCTGGCTTGCGATCCAGAAGAAGCAAGCTTTCAAAGCGGTGATGAATTGAGCTACTTAAAAAATGGTTATTCGCAAAAATTACTTAAGCAATTGCGACGTGGTAGTTATTCAATCGAAGATGAGTTTGATTTGCATGGACTAACCTTAGAGCAAGCGAAAAAACACGTTAGACGATTTATCTCAGATTGCGAATACGATCGTTTAGGCACCGTCCGCATTATTCACGGGAAAGGCTTAAGCTCGCCCGGTCGGGAACCCGTGCTTAAGCGCCACATCCTTGGCTGGTTAAAAAAAATGGATACGGTTATAGCCGTCAGCTCCGCAACACCCCGCGACGGTGGGACCGGCGCTGTATATGTACTACTTAAGAAAAAGTAGCAACGAACTTACCGCCTGACCCTAACGGGATGAAAACAAACACACGCATCGGAATTGATCTTGGCGGCACAAAAGTTGAAGCTATATTAATCAACAAAAACGGCACTGAAATTGCTCGCGAAAGATTACCCACCCCTCAGGGAGACTACCGGGGAATTCTAAATACAATAGTGCAGTTAGTAGATGCCATGCACGAAAAAGCCGACTCTCAACCATCAATTGGCATTGGCACGCCTGGATCAATTGGATTCGACGGATTACTACACAATTCTAATAGTACCTGCCTTAACGGTCGACCTTTCGCAACGGACATTAGCCGATTACTGAAACAGGAGATTAGAATTGAGAACGACGCTAACTGTTTTACCCTTTCAGAATCAGTTGATGGTGCAGCAGCTGGCTATAAAACTGTTTTCGGGGTTATTTTAGGCACCGGTATTGGCGGCGGGTTGGTTTTCAATAGTAGCTTGCACAAAGGACACCATCGCATTGGCGGGGAATGGGGGCACAACGTCCTGCGTCAAGACGGCCCCCAATGCTGGTGCGGTAATTTCGGCTGCGTAGAAACCTTTATTTCTGGCCCGGCACTCATTTCTCAATGGCAAGGGGGTTCTCCACCCGAAGGTGCACTGGGACTATACAACTTGGCAATCCTTGGCAACAGTCAAGCCACCCAAATTATCGATACCTTTCTTAACAATCTGGCCATCGCATTGGCCAATGTAATCAACATTCTCGACCCTGATGTGATTGTAATTGGCGGAGGACTATCTAATATTCTTTCAATCTACGAGATAGTCCCAGGCTTAATTTCTCAACGAGTATTCTCAACGCACTTTAGGACACCCATCTTACAGAACCTACATGGTGATAGCTCAGGTGTTCGTGGCGCCGCTTGGCTGTGGGGCTTAAACGAATAATCGCCACATATAGTAAAATGTTGGTTGAACTATAGTTGAACTATATAGTTCAACTATAAATGTTAACGATTGGAAAACCCTGCGCAACTCACACCATGTATGAATTAAGCTGGAAAGTAGATAATTTATAATGAGATAACCTCATGCGAACATTTAAAACATATTCTGAATATTCAATTCTAGTAGTCATTACCCTGATGCTCTCGGCTTGTAGTAATGAAAATATTATTACTACAACACTTGCGCCAGATGTAACAGTTACTCTAGATGATTCAATTTACTTTCAAAATAGCAGCATCGGAAAAATCACAAGTATCACTCGCAGTGATCTTGGAACTCAACTGGAAATCGCCGTGAATGACGATGCTTTGTTGTTACTAAGTAGCGACGCCGTGGCGGTCGAAAATTCGTTTAAGGCAAACACTCCAATAGAAATTCATAATGGCATAACTAACCCTGGCTCCCTCGAGGTAGGAAGTGACATCCAAGGTATACCTAATATGGTGCAATTTGGGGCATGGGGCTTGGGCAATGCCGTAGGAGTAAATGGGTTTTCACTAAACAAATACGTCAAGCAATTCACAGAGTATGTTAATGGTGAGGAGTTCAACGAGCAACAAAGGAATATTAATGAAGCCATCCAGCAAAGCACCGAGCTAGCCAAACAAACGGTCACTCAACTGGGTAATGAGGTTGATAAGGGCGTCCAACAGCTACAGGAAATGGAGGATGATCTGGTAATAGCTAGTGAACAAATCGGCGCTGAGCTAGGAACCACTGCCAAAGAATTGGAAAAATCTGGCGAAGAAATATTTCAGGAGTTCGAAAAATTAATCAACAAATTAACCGAGCAAAGCGAAGTTAATTCAGACAGTGAAACAGCGGGAATAAATATTTTGCTTGCCCTGCTACAAGGACTAAACGGAAGTCTAGAAGAAAATGAAGCTAGCAATGCAAATGGCGGCGCTGCGGTTCACCCGGAAACCGATCCAGATAGCCCCGCCAACGAGACAACGGTTGAACCTTAAACTCAGTAGTAGCGTCGAGTAAATCCTGTTATCGCCCTTGTTTGTAAGCAAAAGTATTGTCACCTTGTCAATTATGACTATTAGTAAATAATATTTTAGCCTAATGGCCATGCAAGGCATGCTCACGAGGTACAAGTGATTAACCTAGGCAGCGAACCAATGGTTTTATTAAAGAAGTCCGAAACAACGGAACAACCAAAAGCAATTAAGTCCTTACTCGAACACCTTACTCGCACCGTCTACTGCGAAACCGACACATTAAAGCTCTGTGTCTGCGCTATTCTGGCCGGCGGGCATATTTTAATAGAAGATGTACCTGGCGTGGGTAAGACAACGCTAGCAAACTCTTTAGCTATTCTGCTCGGGTTAGACTTTCAAAGAATACAGTTCACCTCTGATTTACTTCCGACCGATATTACAGGGATATCGATATACAACCCTGATACCAAAAAATTTGAATTTATTGCCGGGCCAGTATTCACGTCTGTGCTGCTTGCAGATGAAATCAACCGGGCGAACCCTAGGGCGCAAAGTGCGTTACTTGAAGCAATGGAAGAAAATTCTGTTTCTGCCGACGGAAAGACAATGCTACTGCCGCAACCCTTTTACCTGCTCGCCACGCAGAACCCAACCGAACAAAGTGGCACATTCCCACTCCCTGAATCGCAATTAGATCGATTTCTGTTGCGAGTTAGTTTGGGCTATCCGTCTGCGAGTTTAGAGCGTGATTTACTCACAGCCGGAGACCGCAGAAAAGTGGCTCAAGATATTGGCGCCGTTTGTACTCCAGAAACCTTATCTTCGATGATTAGCAGTGCGGCTGAAGTACATTGCAGCGCTTCACTTATCGACTATATGCAACGCTTACTCAAAGCGACTAGGGAAGGACCCAGCAATCATCAATGGTCTGTCACCTCGAGCAGGTCTACAGTGGCTC
>DNHK01000291.1:8599-14347 GCA_003485905.1 Gammaproteobacteria bacterium
TTATGGCGGGTCGCAAAATGACACTTCCCGAAGATATTCAATGGTTGGCCCAAGCAGTAATTGCTCACCGCCTCAAAATGCGAGATGGCGCCATTGCAGCAGAGGCCGTCAGTCGTATTATTGAAACTGTTGAAGTGACGTAAACTCTGTACCAATGAAATGATTTTAAGTTTAAGCCACCATCAAAAGTAGTAACTACCCTCGATTCTAAAGGGCTGATGAACACAGCAACTGCCAACCCCAACCTATACCTAACAAATCGTCGACAGCTCTATATATTGCCGACGCGCGGCGGAATAATGTTTGGGCTAATGTTATTGGCCATGTTTGGACTAGCCATTCGTTTTCAAAGTCAGCCCGCATTCTTAATGACATTCCTATTGGCTGCTTTAGGGCAGGTTTCCGCTCTGTATACACATAGAAACGTATTAGGCCTAAAGCTGTCAATATTTGACCCAGAGCCGATTAGCGCAGGTCAAAAGGCAAATTTTAGGGTTTTCATCGAAAAGCCCACAAATCAAGCTCGGCATGATCTTTGGTTAATCCCAAATATAAACCCACAACCTATACAAATTGATGCTCATAGCGATGCAGAGACGGTCATAACCGTCGAAAGTAAAAACCGAGGTTGGTTGAACTGCCCTCCATTTAGTGTAACCAGTGACTTTCCAATGACCCTACTTTATTCATGGTCAAGAAAAATAAAACCGAGTAGACGGTGCCTGGTATACCCAAAACCAATTGGGGATCAGCCAATACCGACACATTTAGGTATAAATGGCGATGGGGGGTCATCTGTTTCAGGAGCCCAAGGTGAACACTTTCACTCAGTACGGCCTTTCCAATCGGGAGATAGCATGCAACACATACACTGGCGTGCAACAGCCAAGCTACAGAAACCAATGACTAAACAATACGAGCGGGCCGTTTCAAATACACTTTGGTTAGCTTGGGATGCGCTAGGACTATTAGAAACTGAAGCACGATTATCCCAATTGGCTCGCTGGGTCATTGATGCCACAGAACAGAGACTGGAATTCGGGCTATTATTGCCGGATAAGCAGATTGAACCAGATTCCGGCGAACACCATATGCGCAACTGTCTAAAGGCACTGGCACTTTATTAATGCACATTCCGACACTTAGGAAACCGGACTGGCTTAGCGCAATGTGGCCCAAACTTCCGGGAATAGCTCGGCCTCCTACCCCACTTGCCAATCCGAATGCCGTTCAACAAATAATTGTACTCGCGGCTATAGCCGCTACAGTGCACATAATCCTCTCTGGTAGTCCAAGTTCGCTGTACGCAATAGCGATTTTAGCTGTCAAATCAGCATTGATTCGATACAAGCGACCGCCATTAAAAATCTGGTGGTTACTGCCTGCTTTAGCAATTGGTGTTATCTTAACCATTGTCAATTTCGGCGGCATCGTAGGCCGTTATTCTGGGTTCGGTTTACTTATTATTTTACTGGCACTCAAAATTCTCGAATCCAAGGACCACCGGGATTATCAGTTCTCTGTTTTGTTAATATATTTTATTGCCGCAGGCAACTTTCTATACGAGTCCTCGATCCCATCAGTTTTACTAACTCTGGCATACGCCATCGCGATCACTACCGCGCTCGCCAATTTGGGCCAAAGCTCACTCGTCAACACAGGGTTTAATGCAAAACTTTCACTGATAACGTTAATAAAAGCTTTTCCGTTAGCATTGATTTTGTTCTTCTTTTTCCCACGTATTGAAGCGAATTTCGGTTTTTTACCAAGTCAAGATGAACTGCCTAGTGCTTTATCGGAAGTGCTCTCCCCCGGTGAGATATCCGCCAATGCCTTTAGCGACGAATTAGCCTTTCGAGTGGAGTTTGACGAAGTACCTGCCAACCCTGAACAACTTTATTGGCGAGCAAAAGTAATGACCCGAGAAGAGAATTTTGTATGGTATATGCAGCGTTTTCTATCTCGACCGACGTCAGACATAGATAAAGAAGAGCAAGCGAAAATATCAAGTCAATCACAACTCGTGAGCTACCGGGTACTGCATCAAAACACAAGCGATACACACCTGCCAGCACTTGAATACCTCGTCGAAAGGGATCTGGGATTAGCCTTTAATGACAACACCTTACGACTCTTCAACACTCCAAAAACTAGATTTAGCTATCACGCAACCGCCAGACCTGGGGAGTCTAGCAGTCTGCAGTCAGAAGGTAACAATAGTGCGCTATTTTTAGCCGTTAGCCATACACCCAATGCTGAGATGCAAAGATTGTTAGACGATTGGCGCGCCACTACTAATTCACCAATCGAGCTGATTCAAAAAGTACTCATGCACTTTCGAACTCAGCCTTTTGCCTATAACTTGATACCACCGGTCCTTGAAATTGACCCGTTTAACGAGTTCATGTTCGATACAAGAACCGGATACTGTGAACATTATGCTTCGGCCTTTACAACTATTGCACGATGGCTCGGAATTCCTGCCCGGATTGTGACGGGTTATCTTGGCGGCAAATGGAATCCAGGTGGACAATTTCTCCAGGTGCGCTACTCCGATGCACACGCTTGGAGCGAAGTTTGGATAGACGGTAGCGGGTGGGTCAGAGTGGACCCAACCGGAGCTATTGCGCCTGAGCGCATAGAGTTTGGAATAGATGCTTTAAGGCAATTGTGGGATTCGGGGCTCTGGGACAGCCACTTCTCGGCAAGTGGTCTAGCAGACGTATTGTATCCGGGGCAATTCGGTCGAACTTTGAGTAATTTGTCAGACTTTTGGGATATGGCTGAGTATCGCTGGAGCCGTTGGGTTGTAGAATTTGACGCCGAAGCACAGCGGGAATTAATCCGTAAACTTGGCTTTGATGGCGACCGTATTTACACCACGCTTCTACTCATTATGACGATTGGCGCGTGCTTCTGCTTAGGCCTTTATCTTCTGCTTTTACTACCAAAGAGGCGCAGCTTAAGCAAAGTTGATCGCTTGTATCTACAATTCTGCACGAATCTCGCTCGCAAGGGTGTAATCCGCGCACCACACGAGGGCCCACAAGAGTTTGGTCTGAGAGCTACCGCAGCGCTGCCAGAAAGGAGCAGCGTAATTGAATTTCTTATCCAAAATTATATTCAGGCCAAATACGCCGACCAAGAGAACTCAGTCGCAGGAATGAAAATCGCACTTAAACATCTTTAATCTGGCTCGCTACACCACGTGTTCGTAGGTATTTGGTTTAACGATCTATTTCAACCTCGCGGATGATGTTTTGCATGCATGCTTTGCAATCGCTCGCGCGCCACATGGGTATAGATTTGCGTTGTAGACAAATCTGAGTGACCGAGCAGCAATTGAACTGAACGCAAATCCGCGCCATGATTAAGTAAATGTGTAGCAAACGCGTGTCGTAGCGTATGCGGCGATAAACTTACGTTTAACCCGGCGGCCTTGGAGTATCGTTTTATTGCATACCAAAAGGTTTGACGTGTCATAGCAGTCCCCCGGTTACTAACAAACACCGCAGAACTAGAACGTTGCCCGAGAATATCACTTCTTGCCTGTTCCAAATAGCTTGCCAATTTATCAAGCGCCATTTCTCCTAGTGGCACGAGCCGTTCCTTATTCCCTTTCCCAATAACGCGAACCAATCCGACCTGTAGATTCATCTGGTTCAATTCAATATTCACTAATTCAGATACCCGTAGCCCGGTTGCATATAATAACTCCATCATTGCGCGATCACGTTTCCCCATTGCGGTCGTTTCATCCGGACTCGCGAGCAAAGCTTCGACATCGTTCTCGGACAGGGATTTGGGCAACGACCTACCGAGCTTAGGTGATGACAGATTAACCGTTGGGTCTTGGCTACAAACTCCCTCGCGCACCATATAACGATAAAAACGACGTAAGGTAGACAGTACTCGTGCGGTCGAAGAGCTTTTTACTCCTCTGGCGTAACAATTCGCAAGAAACCTTTGTATTTCGATATCTTGAGCTTGAACTAGCGTCGCTGCCTCACTAACGTCTTTCTGAGGCTCAGAAATAAACTCGGAAAATTGTTTTAAATCTGAACGATAAGCACTCAACGTGTTCTTCGATAGGCCATACTCCAACCACATTGAATCAATGAAACGATCAATAATTTCAGAATTATCGTTACCAATAGTCATCGAACCACTATCGAATGGGGCTTTACGCAAAGATTAATCACCGTGTTCGCCAGATGCACATATAAATATAGTAACAGTGTTTTAGCAGTTAAGGGGCAGCTCAACAGCCTTTACATTTAGAAGCTTAGCTTTTTTAAAACTATCCAAATCGATAAATCTTTAAGGGGTAGATTGAGCCCTATGGACTTCAATACGTGAAGCTTTTGTTTATGAATCTAAAATACAAAAGTAAAAAGCCCGGGCAATGCCCGGGCTTTTTACTAAAAAATACGCATTAATTTAATCTGATTTAATTTAACTTCTCTTTAATACGAGCAGAACGTCCAGAACGTTCACGCAAATAATATAATTTCGCACGTCGAACGGCACCGCGACGCTTCACCTCAATCGATGATACTTGTGGGCTATGTGTTTGAAACACACGTTCAACCCCTTCCCCATAAGAAATCTTTCGCACCGTAAACGCAGAATTCAAACCACGGTTCCGCTTAGCAATTACAACACCTTCAAAAGCCTGTAATCGTTCGCGAGTACCTTCTCTTACTCGAACTTGCACCACAACTGTATCCCCTGGGCCAAAATCTGGCACATCGGTTTTCATTTGTTCTTGTTCAAGTTGATCAATAATATTCGTCATTGCTTTTCTCCAAGCTTTTAAAGCTTTGCCCTACGCCTCCCGACGATGAGCTTAAATACCCTGTTTCAGGTAGTGTTCAATTTTATGTCTTGTCGTTCTTTTATATTTTGTTGCTCTAATATATTTTAATCATTCTTCTTGAGTAAGTCAGGGCGCTTAATTCGAGTCGCAATCAATGATTGCTCTCGCCGCCACTGCTCAATTGCTGCATGGTCGCCACTCAGTAATACTTCTGGAACAACCATACCGCGATATTCTTCTGGCCGAGTGTAGTGCGGGCAATCTAGCAAACCAAAAATTTGTTCAGAGAACGAGTCTTGATTTGCCGATTCGCTATTACCCAAACTTCCGGGCATTAACCGAACCAGTGCATCTACAACCACCATCGCTGCTATCTCACCGCCAGATAAAATATAGTCGCCTATCGACCACTCCTCATCCACTTCGGTATCCAACAAACGCTGATCCACCCCTTCGTACCGACCGCATAGGAGAATAATATTCTCAGATACAGCCGTACCAAGCAGTTTTTGATTAACTTTTCGCCCCTGCGGGCTCAAGTAAACCACTTTAGCCTGATAACAATTGTTATCAGGTCCACTACGAAACTCTCGAATCGCAGCAATGGTTGTCGTCAAGGGTTTGGCCATCATCACCATTCCCGGACCCCCACCATAAGGACGATCATCTACCGAATTGTGCTTATCCTCGGCATAGTCTCGAGGGTTCCACACCCGAAAATCAATATTGTTATTCGGCTCCTCTGATAAATTATCAGCGGATAAAGCCCTTCCAACAACACCGTGTTCCGTTAACGCGGTAAACATACCGGGAAGCACAGAGATAATATCAATATTCAAATTAATACCTTAATGCACTGCCCTAAAACTCTGGATCCCAATCCACTTGCATACTTTTGGTAAGCAAATCAACCTTGATCACGACTTGAT
>DNHK01000051.1:0-635 GCA_003485905.1 Gammaproteobacteria bacterium
AATTAAAGGATAATCCGTACTGTGTAGAGTGGCATTAAAGTGCGGCTACGCCTCTAAAATTAGCCCCGCTAAACGATGCTGCGTATACCTGCAGTCAAATACCAATGCAATCTAACAAGACACACAATTCAATTTCGCTAAGTTACTTAGCCCAACAATTACCCCACGCGATGGGGCGATATACAATAAAAATTCAGGAGCATCATGTCAGAACTTATCTCTATTATTGACGACGCCTTCGAAAATCGAGCGTCTATTTCACCTGCGACTGTCGAGCCCAAAGTTCGGGATGCAATCGAGCAAGCCATCGACCAATTGGACTCCGGCGAAGCACGGGTTGCTGAAAAGGTTGGAAACGAATGGGTTGTCAATCAATGGCTTAAAAAGGCTGTGCTTCTTTCCTTTGGCATCAGGGACAATGAAATGATAACGGGAGGCCATACTAATTATTTTGACAAAGTATCCAGCAAGTTCGACGATTATGATAACGCACGTTTCAAAACCGACGGATTTAGAGTAGTACCACCGGCAATGGCTAGAAAAGGAGCCTATATCGCCCCAGGTGCCGTGCTTATGCCCTCTTACGTAAATATTGGCGCCTATGTGGATTCAGGCACCATGGTCGACACCTGGGC
>DNHK01000051.1:728-4533 GCA_003485905.1 Gammaproteobacteria bacterium
AGATAACTGTTTTATTGGTGCCCGTAGCGAAGTTGTTGAAGGAGTCATCGTTGAAGAAGGCGCGGTGCTTTCGATGGGGGTATTCTTAGGACAAAGCACGCGAATATTAGACCGAGAAAGTGGTGAAGTTAGTTATGGTCGTGTGCCTTCTGGTGCCGTTGTCGTACCCGGCTCAATGCCCTCTAAAGATGGATCGCATAGCCTTTATTGCGCAGTTATAGTAAAACGTGTGGATGCACAAACGCGGTCAAAGACTGCACTAAACGATCTGTTGCGAATAGACTAGCAACACCCGCATACTATAATGGATGATCCAACTTTAGCGCTTAGCAAAAAACTGATCGAACGTCGATCGGTGACACCTGATGACGGCGGTTGTCAGGAACTACTTATACAGCGCTTGGAGGCAATCGGGTTTACCTGTGAACGATTACGCTTTGGAGAAGTTGATAATTTGTGGGCACGCCTAGGGGGTAGTCAACCACTGATTGCATTCGCGGGCCACACGGACGTCGTACCACCTGGCGAAGAATCGAACTGGACATCAGACCCCTTCACACCAACTATTCGTGATGGGGTTCTTTTTGGACGGGGAGCAGCAGACATGAAGTCCTCAATTGCCGCTTTCATTACAAGCATAGAATCTTTTATTAGCCAAAACCCTGATTACAATCCAGAACAGGATGGTTCAATCGGAGTCTTAATAACGTCAGATGAAGAAGGTCCGGCTACTCACGGTACGATCAAAGTTGTAGAGACCTTGAAAAATCGTGACGAAATTATCGACTATTGCATTGTCGGTGAACCTAGTTCTAACAAGGCTCTCGGCGATACTATCAAGATCGGACGGCGCGGCTCATTAGGAGCAACACTCGAAATTATTGGAACGCAGGGTCATATCGCCTACCCACACTTGGCAGATAACCCAATTCATAAATTAGGGCCGTTAATTGAAGTTCTAACTGCTATGCATTGGGATAATGGGAATGAATATTTTCCAGCAACAACATTGCAAATATCAAATATCAATAGCGGTACTGGCGCAACCAATGTCATACCGGGGTCGGTTCAAATCAAGTTTAATTTGCGTTATTCAACTGAAACCTCTGCACCTCAGATAGAGTCTGCAGTAGCTAAAATTCTGGAATCTCTAAACATTGATTATAAGATTGATTGGGTACTTTCAGGCTTGCCTTTTTTAACTAGCAAAGGCGAGTTAATTGAAGCGGCCATCGCAGCAATAAAATCGAAACTAGGAATCGATACGGAGTTATCGACATCTGGGGGAACCTCTGACGGCCGTTTCATCGCACCCTATGGAACTGAAGTCGTCGAACTAGGCCCTATCAACGCAAGCATCCATAAAATCGATGAATGTATAGATGCAACGGAGCCTGCCAAATTATCAACGGTATATAGAACTATCTTACAAAACTTACTGTGCCGCTAAATTAGCTAGTTGTCTCCGTCATGGTCATCCACATCCAATTGCCCTGATAGCCTTCGTCGAATATGTGACCAGGACATCCCAGCTCCCAAAATGAGCGAAACAAACACTATTCCAACCCAGGCAAGAACCTGCTGGTTCCCGCGATCTAGCCAGCCCATATCAAAGGCCCACCAAACAAGCGCAGCTACCAAGGCCACTGCAAGTAACGTCCCTATCAAACCTAAAGAGCGCAATGTGGCCCGAAGGTACATTACCCAACCAATTAGCAGCAACAACGAAGAAATTGCTAACAGAGGCGTTATTGCAGAAAAATCCGGTAAAACATCGGATACCCACCGGTAGAGAGAAAAATCTGTTGGATTATATGTCAACCCGACCAGTACAAAAGCAAATAGCCATCGCCAGAAAAAATTTATTAATGAGAATGTTTTAGCAGCCATAATTAAACTCCATACTCGGTTTTGTCGCTATATCATCGATCGGACTTAATCCAACCAAACGCGAGAATTTCTAAACATACGAACCCAAGGACCATCTTCACCCCAGGATGGATCGCTCCAAGAATTACTTACTGATCTAAAAACACGTTCTGGATGAGGCATCATTATCGTTATCCTGCCATCATCGTTACAGACTCCAGTTATACCATCTACTGAACCGTTAGGGTTGTAAGGGTATATTTGGGTCGGGTTCCCCTGATTATCCACATATCGCAATGCAACGGTTTCCGGATTCAGTTTTTCACCATTATATACGGCATTCCCTTCTCCATGCGCAACCGCGACCGGTATTCTAGAACCTGACATACCTCTAAATAAAATAGATGGGCTCTCGACCACTTCAACCATTACCTGGCGCCCCTCAAATTGCTCAGAGCGATTGGTCAGAAAATTCGGCCAACTTGAACCACCGGGAATAATTTTCTTTAAACCAGACATCATCTGGCAACCATTGCAGACCCCAAGCGCAAACTTCATCTTATCGTTAAAAAACTTTTCAAATTGAGCACGTAACTGATCGTTAAACAGAATACTTTTCGCCCAACCCTGCCCCGCGCCCAGCACATCACCAAAAGAAAAACCGCCGCACGCCACCAACCCAGCATAAGCATCTAGTTTCTTGCTCCCGCCGAGTAAGTCGCTCATCGTCACATCATAAGCATCGAACCCTGCGCGTGTAAACGCTGCGCCCATTTCAACGTGACTATTGACTCCCTGCTCACGTAAAATAGCCATAGCCGGACGCGAGCCGGCGTTTATAAAAGGTGCACAAATATCTTCACCAGGATCATAAGTGGTTTGACTCGATAATCCCGGATCAGTTTCATCGAGGATACGTTTATATTCCTGATCTGCGCACTCAGGATTATCTCGCATACGTTGCATTTGCCAGGTAGTTTCAGACCATGCGCGATGCAAACTTTGTCGCGATGTCGAGTAGATTTGTTTCCCTCCGTGGCTAAATCGAATTTGACCCTCCGCAGTGGGTGAACCTAATACTGTTAGTGCAACTTCATCCCCAGTCTTTTTCAGCTCAGACTGAATAATAGCAAGGTCAGCTTGCCGCACTTGCACAACCATACCTAATTCTTCATTAAACAACTCGGCGATAACATCATCACACATCAAGTTAATATCCAAGCCACACCGGGAGGCGAATGCCATTTCGCACAAAGTGGCCACTAACCCTCCATCTGAACGATCGTGATAGGCTAAAAGTAACCCACGTCGATTAAAATCTAGAACGTGATTAAGTAACCTTTTAAGTCTGGGTGGCGATGATATATCTGGCACTTCGTTACCAAATACACGTTGAGTTTGTGCCAACACAGATCCGCCAAGTCGTGCTTGGCCAGGCTCAGGAGACAGTAACAACAGCACTGTATTATCAATCTCAGTCATCCACGGAGTTAGCGTATTGCGTACGTCGTTAACGGGAGCAAATCCACTAACAATTAGAGAAACTGGTCCAGTGACTGCTTGCTCAACACCATCTTCTTGCCACACCGTTCGCATTGACATCGAATCTTTTCCAACTGGAATACTAATCCCTAGATCAACGCAAAGCTCCCGAGTTACCGCCTCCACTGTTTGATACAAATTCGCATCATCCCCCTCATAGCCAGAAGCGACCATCCAATTAGCGGAGACCTTTATTTCGGATAGATCTCTAATATCTGCAGCGAGCATATTAGTTAACAATTCCCCAACGGCTATTCTTCCACTCGCCGGTCCATTTATAACCGCTAGCGGTGTTCGCTCCCCTATCGCCATTGCTTCACCGGTATAACCGAAAAAACCCGTATTAGTTACTGCGACGTCTGATACTGGCACCTGCCAAGGCCCAACCATTTGG
>DNHK01000003.1 GCA_003485905.1 Gammaproteobacteria bacterium
TATCGTTAACTCTGTTGCTTAATCCTTTCGACTACCGGCTTAATCGGTTGAAAAGTGTAGTTATGTTGCTTTAAATCTCATTTTTGAGCCACTCAGTCATCAACACTTTAATTTGGGTTTGATACTTAAGGCCATGTAACTGTGCTTTGGTTTTAAAGGCAGCCAACAAATCCTCTGGGATTTTTATGCTAATCAGTTTTGATTTAGAAGTGAGTTGAATGGAGGCGTTAGTACCGTGCAGCTGCCGAAATTCATCCAGAAACTTGACGATATCATCGGGGCTTAATTTTCGGCATCGTTCCAGATACTGGTCATCAAATATTTGTAAGGCTTTAGTCATGGTTTCTTAATGCTTCGTTAATAGATTCTTATTCGTTCCAGAACAATTCCACAATAGGCTCAACGTAGTTTGAGAAGTGCTTTTATATCTTCAAGGTCTTGTGGCCTGCCACTGGCTTTTTTCATCTTGATCAACGCAGGTAACGATAATAAGCGTATTTTCCCATTTCGGAGCTTAAGTTCGGTTACTTGCTTCTCAGATAAATCGTAGGTGATGATAATGTCTACTTGTTCAGCGGGCTCGGTCGGATTGTAAAAATTCCATGCAATTAAGTTTCTATTGTTAATGTACTCATCACGATAGTTAAAAATATCCTCAGCCGAAATAGGCAGTCGAGGTTCAAGCCCAAGGCCTACCAATATTGATTCGGTTTTACTCAAGGAGTTTTTGCTCCATTTCAACACAAAATCAATATCCACCGTTCCACGCACCGCGCCGTGTAGAGCAACCGCATGCCCGCCAACGAGGGCATACCGAATACCCGCGACGTTAAAAGCAGAAGTAACTTTTTCTAGGAAAGTCATATCTAAAGTATATACCAATATATACTTTAGATTTAGCCCAACTTGGCTAAGATGTTTTCACTAACATTTAAATTTCACCCGCATGGGTGAAGACAGTGCTTTCAAATCTACATATGATTACTTTGTCGGGTCGACAGAGAGGTTAGCCCGACAGCAGGTGAGGATGAATTTTGAATCAAGGATGATTCAGTGGGGTCGGCCCTTAAAAAGGTTGGCTTCGGGTTCAAGCAAGCCTGTCGTTAGGGATGAGGGAGTGCCAAGGAATTGGCAGACTATCCTGAGTCAACGCTTGGTGAACAACGGAATGTGCGCCAAGCGTTTTTCTTTTCGCTCTTCTTTATAAATAAGAGCCCTATAAGAGGCCTTGCTGTCGAGCTCGGTGCGATACGAATAGCGCGAAGCCAAAGTAAAATAGTACAAAACTGCCCATAATCACTAATTGTTGTGGCTCACCAATCTGCAACATCCCAAGGGCAGTCACTCCTTGTATCGATCCAAGTACTATTGTCAGCATAGAAAGTCGCGCGTGGGACCATCCCGTTCGGTTCAGTAGTTGATAGATGTGGGAGCGGTGTGCTTGAGTAATGTTCTCGCCCGCTAGGAGTCGCCGCACCATGGTAAATGAAGTATCAACGATAAAATGTAGCAACAAGAACGGTACTACCCACCAAGGCAGCTCGGGCAGGAATACAACGGCTGCCGCAGCAAATAAAAAGCCCAGCGAGGCGCTGCCAACGTCGCCCATAAATATTTTTGCCGGTGACCAATTAAATATCAAAAATCCGATTGTTGATGCGGAGACTAGGGCGCCTAACCAAAATACCGGCTCAATGATTAATTTATAAGCAATAATTGATAAAAACAGCCCGACCACAACAGCTGTGCTGCCAGCAAAGCCATCAAGCCCATCCATAAAGTTAAATGCATTGCTCATGCCAACAATCCAGATTATGGCGATTAGACTAATTAACATCTCGCTAGCGCCAGCATCACTATGTATGCCCGCAGAAAATACGACAAGTAGCGCTGCTGTAAACTGAGTAGCAATTCTGAGCCGCTTGCTGCTAGAGCGAATATCATCTAATAGTGAGACAGCGCCTATCAAAACAAGGCCAGCTGCTAATGGCCAAGTACCAGGTATTAAGTATAGTAGGCCGATCACGATGCTCAGTAACAGCCCGACTCCGCCGGCGCTAGGTATGCTTCCGGTATGTGAAGAGCGTTCATTTGCCGCATCCATTGTGAGCCGTCTATTTAATACCCAATAGGTTAGTAGCGCAGATAGCGCCGCGTGAAAAATGAAAATCAGATATGGGTTTAGCAGCAGTTGCATGGTGAACGTCAGAAATTATAATGACCGAACTATCGCATCCACCTAGCGGCAAGGCAATCACCCTGTATAATCTAGATCAACGTGTTGGGTGCCTTTCGAGGTGGTTCAACACACCCATGCCTTTGCAGGGCGCTGCCGTACAGCAATACAAATCAAAAATATAAATACCAGGTGCTCGACAACTTTCTAAAAAATATCCAAACCTTGCCATTTAGATGGCGGGTTGTATTGCTTGACACTCTGCTGGTGCCTGCAGCGTGGCTGCTTGGCTATTGGTTGCGGTTTAACATGGCGGAGGTGCCGGCCGTATTTTTGGCTCAGGCGATCAACGTATTGCCCTATGTTGTTGGCGTGCAGCTTTGCTCGTACGCGTGGTTTGGGGTGCATCGTGGCGAATGGCGGTTTGTATCGTTGCCGGACCTTTCTTTGCTGATTAAGTCGGTTTTGTTTGGCGTGTTAATGGTCGCTCTCGCTTTGTTCTTTGTGGTTCGATTAGAGCAAATCCCTCGTTCTGTGTTTGTGCTGTACGGAATGATTCTTGCCGCTGCGATGGCAAGCTTGCGTATGGGGTATCGTTTACTCAAAGACAAGCACTTTGCCAGTCGTACTGTGGGTAAAAAAGTCCTTATTGTTGGTGCCGGCGCTGCAGGCGAGCAATTGGTTAGAGATTTAAGAAGAAACTTCCCGGAGCTGTATAACATTGTGGCCTTTGTTGATGATGACGAGGCGAAGGTTGGCAGCGATATTCATCGCATTCCCATCGCTAACACGATTGATGGCCTGGGCGCACTGGTCGAGCGTTGGTCGATCGATTTGGTGCTTATTGCCATACCAAGTGCATCGGACGAAGAGATGCAGCGTATCATCGATTTGTGCGGGCAAGCAGACGTGGCTTACCGAACCTTGCCGGGCGTGCATGAGTTGTTAACCGGTAAAGTCGGCATTACTGATATGCGAGATGTGCGCATTGAAGACCTGCTCGGTCGAGACCCCGTTACATTAGATTGGCAAAGCATCAGCCACAATATTGAATCAAAAGTTGTGTTGATCACCGGTGCCGGGGGCTCTATTGGCTCTGAATTGTGTCGACAAATTGCTGCGGTTGGCCCTAAAGAATTGGTGCTTTATGAGCAAAGTGAATACAACTTGTATGCGATTCAAGAAGAGTTGGTAGAAAATTTCCCCGAGCTTGAATTGCATTGTGTGCTGGGTGATATTTGCGACGCTGCTCTGGTTGTCCATGTGTTTAAAAAGCATACGCCTGGCGCGGTATTTCATGCGGCCGCGTATAAGCATGTTCCGCTGCTAGAAGGACAGGTACGAGAAGCGGTAAAAAATAATATATTGGGAACCCGAAATATTGTAAATGCTGCGATTAGCTGCAATGCGGAATCTTTTCTTTTGATTTCGACCGACAAGGCGGTAAACCCCTCAAGCTTGATGGGGGCCTGTAAACGAGCAGCAGAAATGTACTGCCAGGCTGTAGCGGATAAAACCAAAACAAGGGTTCTTACCGTTCGCTTTGGCAATGTGTTGGGCAGTGCCGGCAGCGTGGTACCCAAGTTTATTAAACAGATTAAAAAGGGTGGGCCGGTAACGGTAACCGACCCCGAGATGACCCGGTATTTCATGACGATTACCGAAGCTTGCCAACTCATACTGCAAGCCAGTGCGGTAGGGGAAGACGGTCGTATTTATGTGTTGGACATGGGTGAGCCGGTAAGAATGGCTTATTTAGCTGAGCAGCTAATTAAGCTGCACGGCAAAACTCCGGGTGTTGATGTCGAAATCACCTACACCGGACTACGCCCTGGGGAAAAGCTTGAAGAAGAATTGTTTTATGCAGATGAACAGTTAACCGATACCGATTTTGAGAAACTGTTATTAGCGGCTAGCCGAAATATAAATCAGGATGCCGTGTTAGAGGATATCGCCAACTTGGTAGATCAAATATGCGAAGCTGAGCTTTTTGTTGATTCAAAGGACCTGCGGGTGGTGTTAAACCGACTTGTTCCTGAGTACGCTAGCTCGTAGCATAGGAATGTATAATAAGCAGCCGAACCAGCGAATGCATAATGAGACTATTCAATCAATCAGAACACATAAGTAGGTTTTAATTGTGACAGGCAAAGTAGCACTAATCACCGGTATTACCGGGCAAGACGGATCTTATCTCGCAGAACTGTTGCTGCAGAAAGGCTATGAAGTGCACGGCATTAAGCGTCGTGCCTCGTCTTTAAACACCGAGCGAGTGGATCACATTTATCAGGACCCACACGTATCTGAACGAGATTTTGTTTTGCACTATGGTGACCTCAGTGATGCTTCGAACTTGACGCGAATATTGAGCGAGGTGCGCCCCGACGAAGTGTATAACCTGGGTGCTCAATCTCATGTGGCAGTGTCGTTTGAGGCCCCTGAGTACACAGCAGATGTGGATGCGTTAGGAACATTGCGCATGTTAGAAGCCATTCGGTTTTTGAAGCTGGAAGATAAAACACGTTTTTATCAAGCCTCTACTTCTGAGCTGTATGGCTTGGTTCAAGAAGTGCCGCAAACCGAGACCACACCGTTTCATCCGCGATCACCTTACGGTGTGGCCAAGTTATATGCTTACTGGATTACGGTAAATTATCGCGAAGCTTATGGCATGTACGCCTGCAACGGCATTTTGTTTAATCATGAATCAGAGCGTCGTGGCGAAACATTTGTTACCCGTAAAATCACACGAGGACTGGCCACCATTGCATTAGGCTTGGAGGATTGTTTGTACATGGGCAACCTTGATGCATTGCGTGATTGGGGTCATGCAAAAGATTATGTGCGCATGCAATGGTTAATGCTGCAGCAAGACACTGCCGAAGACTTTGTGATTGCAACGGGAGAGCAGTATTCCGTAAGGGCCTTTATCGAAATGGCCGCCGCTGAATTGGGTGTTACTCTGGCTTGGAATGGCGAAGGTGCGGAGGAGGTGGGTACCGTAGATTCGGTTGAAGGTGAAGCCGCGAATCACCTAGAACAGGGCCAGGCTATCGTGCGCATCGATCCACGCTATTTACGTCCTGCGGAAGTTGAAACCTTGTTAGGTGACCCGACAAAAGCCAAAGAAAAGCTTGGTTGGGAATTAGAAATCACCGTCCAAGAAATGATTCAAGAGATGGTCGCACATGACCTCGATCAAGCCAAACGACATGCCCTGCTTGAACGAGAAGGCTTTAACGTGAACGTTAGTCGTGAGTAGGCATCCTTTAAATAATCGATGAGTACAAAACAACCTAAAATTTATATTGCAGGCCACGCCGGTATGGTGGGCTCTGCTATTCATCGTGAGCTTGTGCGCCAAGGGCAAACAAATGTAGTCACACGCACTCGAAGTGAGCTTGATTTATGCAACCAGCAAGCAGTTGCCGAGTTCTTTGAGCAAGAAAAGCCAGAACATGTGTATCTGGCAGCAGCGAAAGTAGGGGGCATACATGCCAATAATACCTACCCGGCAGACTTCATTTCACAGAATCTACAAATCCAAAGCAATATTATTCATTCTGCCTATCTGGCCGAAGCAACAAAGCTCTTGTTTCTGGGCTCATCGTGTATTTATCCGCAACTGGCAGAGCAGCCTATGCGGGAATCTGCGCTATTAACCGGTGCTCTGGAGCCCACTAACGAGCCATATGCCATTGCCAAAATAGCAGGCATCAAGATGTGTGAATCTTACAACCGTCAATACGGCACTGATTTCCGCAGTGCAATGCCGACCAATATTTATGGCGTAGGTGATAATTTTCATCCCGAGAATTCACACGTGGTTGCAGCGTTGATACGCAGGATCCATGAAGCGAAACTGGCTAATAGCTCTTCAGTGACTATCTGGGGAAGCGGTGCAGCAATGCGGGAATTCTTGAACGCAGATGATCTTGGCAGCGCTTCAGTGTTTTTAATGAATCTTGATAAGTCAATTTACGACGAACATACCGAACCGATGCTGTCTCACGTGAACGTCGGTACAGGTGTAGACTGCACCATTCGTGAATTAGCTGAATCTATAGTTGAAGTGGTCGGTTACTCAGGTAGTTTACAATTTGATACGACAAAACCGGACGGTACTCCCAAAAAATTACTCGACGTGTCACTACTTAGTAAGCTCGGTTGGGAGGCATCAATTACGCTTAAAGATGGCCTTAAGCAGACCTACGATTGGTTTCAGCAACAAGAATCTGTTCGTGCTGCATAGGGCTAGGTTATTAGAGCCAAGTAGACCGGTTTAAATGGATTAATTTATTATGATTCCAGTAATTCTTTCTGGCGGTTCCGGCACTCGTTTGTGGCCATTCTCCCGCAGCATGTACCCCAAACAGTTTTTACCACTGGTCACTGAACAAACGATGCTGCAGGAGACCATTTTACGTGTCGCCGATGTACCGGATATTCAAGCCCCGGTAATCGTTTGCAATGAAGATCATCGATTTATTGTCGCGGAACAATTGCGTGCTATTGATGTGCAAGCTAAATCAATAATTTTAGAGCCGGTTGGCCGCAATACAGCTCCTGCAATTGCTCTGGCTGCCTTGACAATTACGCAGGGCGCACAGGATGCAGATGACATTATGCTGGTACTCCCTGCAGACCATGTGATTGGCGATATTGAATCCTTTTACAGTGCGCTTGCAGTGGCCAAAGACGCGGCCCAGGATGGTCAGTTGGTAACATTTGGAATAGTCCCAACTCAAGCTGAAACGGGATATGGCTATATAAAAGCACCGGGCAAGGAAGCGATAAACCACGTGCAAGAGTTTGTTGAAAAGCCAGATTTGAACACCGCCCAAAAGTATCTTGAGTCAGGTGAGTATTACTGGAATAGCGGTATGTTTATGTTCAAGGCCTCACGGTATTTGGAAGTGTTAGGCCAAACTGCTCCTGATATTTTAGCGGCCTGCGAGAAAGCAGTATCTAAAACTACCGATGATATGGATTTTACTCGAGTCGATAAAGACGCATTCGAATCGAGCCCAGACGATTCAATTGATTACGCAGTAATGGAGAAAACCCAAGATGCCGGCTTAGTGCCACTGAGTGCCCAGTGGAGTGACGTTGGTTCCTGGGCAAGTTTATGGGATGTGCTACCTAAAGACGCAAGTGGTAATACGGCCCGGGGCGATGTCATAACCGAAGATACCACCGGCTGTTATATTCAGGCAGATACCAAACTGGTGAGTACGCTAGGCTTAAAAGACATAGTCGTAGTAGAAACAGATGATGCAGTTTTAGTAGCGGCGAAAGATCGAGTTCAAAACGTAAAAGAAATTGTAAACAGCTTAAAGCAAGAAAATCGCCCAGAAACTAAGCTACACCGAAAAGTTTATCGACCTTGGGGTAGTTATGATTCTGTTGATAGCGGTGAAAAGTTTCAAGTAAAACGAATCGTTGTAAAACCCGGTGCTAAGCTTTCATTGCAAATGCACCACCACAGAGCTGAACATTGGGTGGTGGTAAGTGGTATCGCGGAAGTAACTAATGGCGACAAAACAATTACACTCGATGAAAACGAATCCACATATATTCCTATCGGGGTTAAGCATTCGCTTGCAAATCTGGGCAGTGAGCCGCTAGAAATTATCGAGGTGCAATCGGGTAGTTACCTTGGAGAAGATGATATCGTACGTTTTGATGATATCTATGGACGTGCTACATGAGTTAGAGACGTGCTACGTGAGTTAGAAAAGTGAAGTATTTGATGGATAGATGTAAGAGTTGAGTAGGAAAAGGAATAAAGAAAAAATATGGAACGAGGTTATTTAAAACGTTATTCGGAAGTGTGGGA
Source organism: Gammaproteobacteria bacterium (assembly GCA_003485905.1). GTDB lineage: Bacteria > Pseudomonadota > Gammaproteobacteria > Arenicellales > Arenicellaceae > UBA10349. Next base: position 8,016 of record DNHK01000003.1, read on the forward strand.
ACTATTATTTCGAATATTAGATATCGCGATTATTGTTGCTTGCGCTTACGTCGTTTACTGGTATCGATTTTCTAGCACAAGTTTACCAAGCAACTATATTTTATCGATTTTTGTTGCCTGTTTGATCACAATTGTAGTGTTTAATTGGTTTTTAGTTTATGGAGGTCAGCGCGGTATCTCGATTTATAAAGAACTTAGTAGACTCGCCATTTCCTGGGGAGTAGTGGTTCTAAGTATTGGTACACTAACTTTTCTAACTAAAACTGGCGCGAGTTATTCAAGACTTTGGGCCGGGTGGACTTTTTTTTGTTCGTTTGTCGGTTTTGTCAGTATTAGGGATGGGGAGTGCTCTGCAGCTACCTATAAGCAGCGCAACCGGGATTGTGTCTGCGTTAAACGTGAAGTTACCGGGCCGCAAAGGCTCGCACCTTATTCAAACCGATGTGGCGATTAACCCGGGATCTTCGGGTGGGCCTCTATTGAATAGTAACGGTGACGTGGTTGGCATGATCAGCCAAATTTACACAAGCACTGGAAGCTTTTCGGGCACCTCTTTTGCAGTGCCCTCAAGCGGAATATTACGTTTGTTGAACAAATGGGATGTGGTCTCTCCGGTTCAGGGAGACTAGCTGAATAGTTAGCTCACAGCCTGAAGACGTTCGTTTTCATGCTTTACCATCATTGCGACAACGTCGTGCATTTTGTATTTGGCTTTCCAATTCAGTGTATTAAGTGCTTTTGAAGGGTTAGCCAAGCTTTCTGCAATATCCGTCGGTCTAAGCAATGCCGGGTCTGCGATCACGTGTTTTTCCCAATCTAAATCCAGTTCCTGAAACGCAGCTGCAATGAACTCTTGTAATGAGTAGCTGGCTCCGGTGGCGATTACATAATCATTAGGATCTTCTTGCTGCAGCATTAGCCACATTGCTTCTATGTATTCTGGCGCCCAACCCCAATCTCTAATAATATTAATATTTCCAATTACTAGGTTGTTTAATTGTTTTTTATGAATTAACTTAACAGAAGAAATAATCTTTTGAGTTACAAAATTTTCATTTCTTCTTAGAGACTCGTGATTAAAAAGAAATATATTATAAATTCGAAGAAAATTATTTTTTGAATAATAATTGGCAAAATCATAATTTATTTTTTTTGACAATGCATATGGGCTTCTTGGATTTAAATCCGAATCCTCACATGCATCATAATCGAGTGTTTCACCAAAACATTCACTTGATAAAGCATTAAATATTTTACTATCGGGCGAATTATTTTTTACAGCTTCAAGTATAT
>DNHK01000143.1:0-6783 GCA_003485905.1 Gammaproteobacteria bacterium
CCGGCGTTGGAAGGCCTGTTCGGAAAACCGACGGTGGTTAACAACGTATTATCCTTATCTAGTGTGCCGATTATCTTTGCTGAAGGTGCCGACTATTATAAGAATTTCGGCATGGGTAAATCGCGAGGGACTATGCCGTTTCAGCTTGCTGGCAATTTAAAGCGGCCCGGACTGGTTGAGCTGGGCTTTGGGGTGACGTTGCATTCACTGCTATACGATTATGGCGGCGGCAGTGCCACCGGTCGACCGCTGCGGGCAGTGCAGGTGGGAGGGCCCTTGGGTACTTATCTACCGGAATCGCAGTGGCAGGTCGAAATGGATTATGAGCAGCTGGCAGCTATAAAGGGCGTTCTCGGTCATGGCGGACTGGTAGCGTTTGACGATACGGTGGATATGTCGCAACAGGCACGGTTTTCAATGGAATTTTGTGCGCTTGAGTCCTGCGGGAAATGTACGCCTTGCCGTATCGGCTCGGTCCGTGGTGTCGAAGTTATCGATAAAATCTGCGCAAACGAAAATCGAGAGTCAAATCTCGACTTACTGAATAGTTTATGCGACACAATGGAAAATGCCTCGTTGTGCGCAATGGGAGGTATGACACCATTCCCAGTAAGAAGTGCTTTGGAATATTTTGGTGACGACTTTAAATAGAGTAAGGTTATAGCTATGAATCAATTTAAAGATTTGTCTCTGTTGAAAGATATGGTCGAGTTGAGCAATCCGGATAAAGACTACGGAACGCCTTCACCTGTTTCATATATTGATAAGGAAGCTATCAGAAGCGGTGAGAAAACCGTTGAAATGGTGTCTGGTACGGTTGATGGGCAAATGGTTACGGTGCCAGCGGGTACCTCGGTAATGCGCGCAGCGGCCACGATGGATCTCAACATTCCAAAACTCTGCGCCACCGACAGTATCAAGGCATTTGGCTCCTGCCGTTTGTGCGTGGTCGCGATTGAAGGTCGCAAGGGCTTTCCGGCCTCCTGCACCACACCATTTGAAGCTGACATGGTAGTGACCACGCAGAATAAGGCTATTGCCGAGTTACGGCGCAGCGTTATGGAGCTGTATATCTCTGACCATCCGTTGGATTGTCTTACCTGCCCAACCAACGGTGACTGTGAACTGCAGGATATGGCGGGTGCTGTGGGATTGCGCGATGTGCGTTATGGCTATGACGGTGCCAACCACCTCGACGCAGAAAAAGACAAGTCCAATCCTTATTTCACATTCGATCCTAGCAAATGTATTGCCTGCTCACGCTGTGTGCGTGCCTGTGAAGAAACGCAAGGTACCTATGCACTGACGATTGAGGGCCGGGGCTTTGATTCCAAGGTCAGTGCCAGTCAAAACGAACACTTTGTGGATTCTGAATGTGTCTCCTGTGGTGCGTGCGTTCAGGCTTGTCCTACGGCCACGCTGACTGAGAAATCGATCATCGAGGCTGGCCAACCGGAGCATTCCAAAATAACTACCTGCGCGTACTGCGGTGTTGGTTGCTCATTTAAGGCGGAGATGAAGGGCGAAGAATTAGTGCGTATGACACCTTACAAAGGTGGCCAGGCCAATCGAGGCCATTCCTGCGTAAAAGGTCGTTTTGCTTTTGGCTACGCCACCCATAAAGAACGCATTACCACGCCGATGATTCGTGATTCGATCGATGATGAATGGAATCCGGTTTCCTGGGAAGAAGCCTTTAGCTTCGCCGCCGGCAAACTGAAATCTATCCAGAAAAAATACGGTGTTAAATCGATTGGCGGTATTTCATCATCACGCTGCACTAACGAAGAAGTCTGGCTGGTACAAAAAATGGTACGTGCCGGCTTCGGCAACAATAATATCGATACCTGTGCGCGGGTTTGTCACTCGCCAACTGGTTATGGCTTAAAACAGACTTTGGGTGAATCCGCCGGCACCCAGAACTTCGATTCGGTAGCCGCCACCGATGTGATGATCGTGATGGGGGCTAATCCTACCGATGCACACCCGGTGTTTGCTTCGCGGATGAAGGCGCGCTTGAAGGAGGGCGCAAAATTAATTGTGGTGGACCCACGTAGAATTGACTTGGTCGACGGCCCGCACGTTAAGGCAAATCATCACTTAAAATTGCTGCCCGGTACTAATGTTGCGTTTATTAATACCATTGCTCACGCCATCGTACGCGAAAACCTGCACGACGAAGAATTTGTCAGGCGCCGTTGCGAAAATGACGCTTTTGACGAATGGTTAGAGTTCATCAAAGACGAAAAACACGCTCCCGAGAAAACCGAAGCCATTACCGCTATTCCTGCACAAGATCTAGTTGCCGCCGCACGCTTGTATGCAACAGCGGGTAACGGTGCTATCTATTATGGATTAGGTGTTACTGAACATAGCCAAGGATCTACTGCGGTTATGGGCATTGCCAACTTGGCTATGTTAACTGGCAATATTGGCCGGCCCGGAGTAGGCGTAAATCCCTTACGTGGCCAGAACAATGTACAGGGTTCCTGCGATATGGGTTCTTTTCCACACGAGCTGCCCGGCTATCGTCCGGTCACCGACGATACTGTGCGAGCTGGTTTTGAGAAAGACTGGGATATCAGCCTTGATGGAGAGCCGGGCTTTCGCATCAACAATATGTTTGATGCCGCAATTGAAGGCATTTACAAGGGCTTGTATGTGCAGGGCGAAGATGTGGCCCAGTCCGATCCCAACACTCACCATGTTGAAGCGGCGCTGAAAAACCTAGAATGCTTGATCGTGCAGGACTTGTTCCTTAACGAGACGGCCAAGTTCGCGACCGTGTTTTTACCGGGCTCCAGCTTCCTGGAAAAAAACGGCACTTTCACTAACGCAGAACGCCGTATTTCGCCAGTTAGAAAAGTCATGAAACCATTGGCGGGATTGGAAGATTGGGAAGTGACCCAAGGCCTTTGCAATGCGATGGGATACCAGATGAATTATACCCATCCTAGGGAAATCATGCAGGAAATCGCTCGTCTGACACCAACGTTCAAAAACGTTACCTACGAGCGAATCAATAAAGAAGGTTCATTGCAATGGCCATGTACCGATGAAACCCCAGGCGGCACACCCACAATGCATGTCGATGAGTTTGTTAGAGGCAAAGGCCTATTCAAGATTACTGAATTTGTACCGACCGATGAAAAAGTGACTCGAAGGTTTCCGCTCCTGCTGACCACTGGCCGCATCCTTTCGCAGTACAATGTCGGTGCACAAACACGACGGACAGAAAACAATACTTGGCACCACCAGGATCTATTGGAAATTCACCAAAACGATGCTACAGATAGAGGTATTGAAAACGGCGACCGAGTCAAAATCCAAAGTCGGTCAGGTGATACGCACTTGACGGCTAAAATCACAGAACGGGTATCACCCGGCGTGGTTTACACCACATTCCATCACCCAGAAAGCGGTGCCAACATTATCACTACCGACAACTCTGATTGGGCCACTAATTGCCCCGAGTACAAGGTAACCGCGGTGCAGATTGGTAAAGTGATGTCTGAGCAAAAGGATTCAGATTGGCAACGTCAGTTTGAGGAATTCAATAAGCAACAGGTAGAACTTGCACACCTAAGTGATGAGAAAACGGCCTAAACAGAGGTTGGACCAGACCCTCATGTCGATTCAGGAGACTACAAATTCGGAACGTGAAGTAGTAGAAGGCAACGAGAGGCCCGGTATAGTCGAGCGAAACGTACTAGAGCGACGTTCCGATAAAAACCTAACGTTAAAACAAGACTTAATAGCTGACGAGGTTGCCGTGGCTTTTGCCTATAACGGGCAAAGCCACGCGGTTATGATGGCCAGTCCGATCGATTTGTACGACTTTGCCGTCGGCTTCAGCGTTACAGAGAGAATAGTCGACTCGGTGGACGATATACTGGATATTGATATCCGTGATGCAAAGAAAGGAATCACGATTCAGCTAAGAATCAAACAGATAATGATGGAAAGACTAGAACGGCAGCGCCGACAAATGAGCGGTCGGTCCGGTTGCGGCATTTGCGGCATCATTGATCTGGAAGCTGCGATCCCAAAATTAGAACCAATGGTTCAAACTGATTTGCCTGACCATACAATAATAAATCAGGCAGTAGAAATTCTACAAAGTAATCAACTTATACAAAACAGTTGCGGTGGGGTGCACTGCGCGGGTATGTTCGACAGAACAGGAAAACTGCTGGCGATTCGCGAGGACGTTGGCAGGCACAATGCGTTGGATAAACTTATTGGCGCACAACTAGACAATATTGAGCCTGAATATTTTGTATTAATGTCTAGCCGCGCGAGCCATGAACTGATTGCTAAGGTGGCGATTGCGGGGATTGGGACGCTTGTAACGATATCTGCTGCAACCACGTTGGCCATAGAGGTCGCAAACAAGATAAATCTTAATCTGATTGGATTTATCAGGGGATCACGTCAAGTGATCTACTCGGCAACTGCGACCTCAAATCTGACCCAAAAATAGATTATTTAAACCGCCTCGATATTTCGCGGGTATGCGCGGACCCAATTCCACTGTAGCCTGCAATTAATTCCTAATACTTATAACTATGAAAATTGAATCGGATTTAAGCACTGCTCAGGAAACTGTTCTTCCAGACCTTCTTGGGGAGGTGATATTGGAACAAGAGGGAAAAGCGATACTCGATGCTGTTGAGTTGCTTAGGATAGGATTTATCCAACAACGTAGTCAGCCCGATCAGCAGAACATGGAAAACTTGATCGGACAGATAGAAGGTATGGATAGCGAATCCCTCGATAGGGTCATACACGCTTTTACCACTTTTTTTCATCTCGCGAATATTAACGAAGAGCACGCCAATAATGTTAGCCGCAATCGTATTGAGCAAGGGGGCAAAGTCTGGCAAAACTCATTCTTGGAAACCCTGCAGGCCTTTAAACGTGATGGTAAAAGTTTAGACGAAGTACTGCAGTTGCTTAGTGCTCTAAATTACAACCCGACCTTTACCGCTCATCCGACAGAGGCTAAACGGCCAGTAGTATTGGCCGCGTTACAGCGAATATATAAGGAGTACGACGCCTATATTGAGGCCAGTCAAAGCAAGAGCGAATTATCCGAAATTCGGCATCGCTTGAAAGCCATGATTCAAATATTCTGGAAGACCGAGGTAATGCGCATAGAGAAGCCAACGGTATATGATGAAATTGAAAACTCATTGTATTTCTTCCGGGAGAGTATTTTTGCTGCACTGCCTGAATTTTATCGAGGGCTGGAAAGTGCAATTAAGCAGTGCTACCCAGAATCTAAAGGACTCAATTTGGCGTTGCCGACTATCGTGCGCTTTAGTACTTGGGTTGGGGGCGACCGAGATGGTAATCCATTTGTAACCGCGGATATAACGCGCGATGCACTGCGAATGCAACAAATTGAGGTCTTGAAGGAATATGTTCGACGCGTCGAACAGCTAATCGAAGTGTTAACCCACAGTGCAGACCAACTTGCGCTGCCTTCGGCATTACTAGATACATTGCAGGCAGATAAAACGACCGCCGATGCATTGCTTGGAAAGCAATACATCAACGAACCCTATCGCCGAATACTTAGCATCTGCAAAACTAGACTCACACGAACTCTAGAACTTGCGGAATCTCGCCTTCAGCATCAACCGCTAAAGCTGGGTGAATTTGCCTACCGCGATGAACAAGAATTTCGCAATGACTTATTGCTAGTTCACGACGCACTGATTGACAACAACGAAGAAAATCTTACCCGCGGTAGCTTAGCCGATTTATTTCGTGTTCTCGATTGCTGTGGCTTCTTTTTATCCAAAATGGATATTCGACAAGAATCGACGGTTCACAGCCAGGCTGTCCACGAGATTGCGGTGAATAGCAGTCAGGCAGTGGATTATGAAGCGTTGGATGAGGAGCAACGCCAACAATGGCTCACTATGCAGTTGTTGAATGAGGAAACACTGGAATTCGATAATCGACAACTGACGTTACAAAGTTCAGAAGTTCTAGAGGTAATGCGCTTAATGGAGGAGATGCGCGACGAAATTTCGCAACAATGCTTTGGCAGCTACATTATTTCTATGACCCACAATGCTAGCCATCTCCTTGAAGTGGCGCTGCTTGCCAAACTCAGCGGTCTAATCACGTTCAACGCAAGCGGTGAATTAGAGAGCAGCATCCATATTTCACCACTATTTGAAACAGTTAAAGATTTAGAGCAAGCAGAGACAACACTGGAACAACTCCTAAACAACTCGGCATATCGTCAATTGCTGACTTTTACTGAGAATAGCCAAGAAATAATGTTGGGTTACTCTGACTCATGCAAGGATGGAGGCATCATTTCATCGAGCTGGAATTTATATAAGGCACAACAGCGAATTGTGGCCACAACAAATCGTCACGATATTAGTTGCGTGCTATTCCACGGGCGCGGGGGAACCATCGGACGGGGTGGAGGTCCTACGCATGAATCAATATTGGGGCAACCCAGCGGCACGGTGCAGGGGGGGATTAAGTTTACTGAGCAGGGTGAGGTTCTATCCTTTAAGTACAACTTTAAAGACACCGCGGTGTATGAACTAACGGTGGGAGTTACAGCCTTGATGAAAGCTAGTGATCCTGGCTACCACAATGTAGATGAACCACAGTACGTGGAAATCATGGATCAATTAGTAGCTACGGGCGAAAGCGTATTCAGAGAACTCACTGATGACAACCGGGCAACAATGCAGTACTTCTACGAGACAACACCCTCACATGAAATCGGCATGCTCAATATTGGATCGC
>DNHK01000143.1:6822-14199 GCA_003485905.1 Gammaproteobacteria bacterium
TCGCATCGCAAGAAAGCGGACTACTCCAAGAAGTCTATTCGCGCCATAGGCTGGGTGTTCGGTTGGTCCCAGTCACGGCAAAACATACCTGGCTGGTTCGGGGTAGGTAGCGCATTGCAGGAATCAATCGAAAGTGGAAATTTAGACGTCTTGCGGGATATGCTAAAAAGCTGGCGCTATTTTCAAAACCTAGTCAGCAACTCACAAATGGTAATGCTAAAGACAGATCAAAGGGTTGCTAAGGCTTATGTTAGTTTGTGCAGTGACGACAGTATAGCCAACAGTACTTATCTTTCTATGTGCAGTGAATATCAGCGCGCGTTAGATACTGTAAAAAATATAACCGAACAAAATGCACTAATGGCCGATTTTCCTGATATTGCTCAATCTGTAATTTGGCGCAACGCCTATCTAGACCCACTAAATTATATTCAGATTGTACTGCTTGGTCGGCTAGATAAAGCTGAGGACCGGCTGAGTTCCGAGTGGCTAAAACCCGCATTGCATAGCATCAATGGTATTGCCACTGGCCTAAGAAATACTGGGTAATCACTAACCTTTCGACCTCAATCGGGCCCTAAAGCAAAGATCTTGCTAATCGTTATTGGGGAACAAACCGACTAGTCGATTCTAAGTCACAATCGAAGCGCGAAAGCTTCATTTGTGGAGCAAAGATCATCTCTCGCGAGTGATATAGTGAGCCCACGATGTATTCAGGGTCTTCAAGGGTAAATTCAATCGTTGCGCCGGCCCCATCATTAATCAATTGATATCGCTCGACTACATGCTTTTGTCCACCGGACGGCACACCGGTTTGATAAGGTGAGCGGTGATCGGCAAAATTACGCGTATCCACAATCAATACATCGTCTTCCCATCGTCCAATAGAGTGGCCTGAGGTAAATCGTTCACTACTATCGGGGTGATCACGACCATCCATGTATACGGTGCGTAAATCATCAAAATACTCCGAGTGCAGCGTAATTGTTTGCTCCTCTTCCTGAAACGCAATTTCTATCGGGTAATAGACAGTCGACAGAATCATGCCGGGCGTAGGCCGACCAATGCAAGTTGACTCCGGGTTTTCCGCAGACAGTTCTATTAAGCTTGCTTGGGCAGATTTTGCTTTTTCGGTAAGCACCAGTTGTGCCCTGTAAAACCCGTCGTAACCTCCCGGGTAGTCAACGAGTTTATCGCCATCGGCAATCCATTTACCTTCCAAAGAAGTAGCGCGCTCACCGGTAACGGCTACGTCCAGTTTCGGCTCACCAGAACCACTAAAAAACGAGCTACTCAGGAGTGTACCGTCGGCTTTTTCGATTGACTCGATTAACCCATAAGGTCGGCCGTTCATTGCCGGATGAGTCTTTACTGTTACCTTTTCTCCGGGCGATAATGATTCACGCGTCCAGCCCATGCGAGTAACCGTCATCGTTGAACTGGTTTGTAGCGCCCATTCAACTTTTTCACCATCGTCATTTTGTGTTTCAACGCCGATGTAAACGTGCGGATTGCGCCAGCTATACTCTGTAACCGTTCCCTCGAAAGTCTTGAAGGATTGCATATCGAGTCCTGCGTCACTGTGGTGGGCAGATACCTGAGGGATCAAAGAAAGACTGATAATACTAAGAGCAAGTAGGCGAAGAATTTTCATATTAATGTCACTTAAAACTGAATTTTCTATGGCGGGATCCTTGATTCGAATGAAGCGATAGAATGAGCATATTGATTGGCTAGTATAGCGTAGTTGACGCTATTAAATCTATTGACGGTTATGCTGATTGGTCGTCTGAGTAGTTATTTCGCATAGGGTGATTATTTGAAGGTCCGATGGTAGATGCCAGCCGGATTGGGAATGACGGGACAAAGTTCGATTGTTGATCTTACTTTAGGTCAAGAAATGTTGGCTAGCAATCAATCAATAATGATATGATCGATATTCCGCTAAAATTTAGTATTTTGACGAAATAAACGATTTGGTAATACTCTGCTATCGCCATATCGGCGATCAAGCGAAGCTAAATAATCAATTCTAAGTAAACAACATAGAGTCCAAATAAGATGATAAATGCAGCAATTGTCGGCCTCGGGTGGTGGGGCAAAACACAGGTTGAGGCTGTTCAAAGTAGTGACAAAATAAAATTTGTTGCTTGTACAACGCGATCCCTCTCGGATGAAGCCGTTGCCTTTGCAAAACAGTACGATATGGAGCTTAAGTCAGACTACGAAGCGATTTTAGCCGATCCAAATATAGATGCGGTTGTTCTGGTAACTCCAAACTCCCAGCATGTTCCACAAACATTGGCTGCTGTTCAAGCAGGTAAGCATGTTTTTTGTGAGAAACCGTTTGCTCTTGATGGTGCGGGCGCACAGGCAGCAGTAGACGCTGCCGCGGCAGCAGGGCTGACTTTAGGCGTTGGTTATAGCCGAAGATTTCACCCTGAGATGACCGCTCTAAAAGAAAAGGTTAAGAATGGTGATTTGGGCAATATTATGCACATTGAAGCGACCATGACCTTTCCGAATGCGCTATACCTTAAACCTGGTGCTTGGCGAGCTGACACAGCGGAGACGCCGTGTGGTGGGTTAACGCCAATGGGCGTTCATGCTATTGATGGCATGATCGATATGGTTGGCGAAATCGACGAAGTATATTGTCAAAGTTTCCGTCGCGCGATTGAGGTTGAAGCAGATGATACAACTTCAATTCTATTTCGCATGAAGGAAGGGTGTTCTGGCTACCTGGGTACTATGACCGCTACTGGCGGTGGTTTTAATTTTCAAGTTTATGGATCCAAGGGATTTGTCAAACTTGAAGGTATGACGCATATTGCTGGCGCACCATCCGAGGAGAGACGTATGAAATTATTTAGCACTTGTACGTTCAAGCCGGTTAAAGGTCCTGCTGAAGTTTGGTCTGCTGCAGAGTTTGATGTTGTTGAGGCAGCATTAGAAGGTTTTGCAGATGCCGCTGAAGGCGGCAAACCATATCTCATAACGCCAGAAGAAATGGTACATGGGTCTGCGGTGACAGAAGCAATTGTGAAGTCGGCAGCTGCTCATCAAGTAGTAAAAGTTTAATTAACGAATTCTAGCAATCTGTATTTAGGAGTAAAAAAATAATGGTTAATGTAAGACGCGGCACGCAAGGCATGATGCAGGTCGATTATGAACAACGCATAGATATGAATCGTATGCGTGAATATCGGGTCGATCGTATTAAGAAGTATATGGACGTATTTGATGTTGAATGTTTGTTATTGTTTGATACAGGTAACAAACGCTATTCAACATCTACCGCGGTGTGCTCACCGGAAATCGACAATATGGGTCGTTATGCGATTATTCCTCGTAACGGACCTCCGCATATTTTTGGTTTTGGCTCAGAAGTGGCAAATGAAAAAATTCATTGCCCGTGGATAGCTGATTATACTTTTCCAGCACATGGCACTATGTTTGGTGCTTTACCGATGGAGTGGAATTGTCATGAAGCATTCCTGAAAGACCTCGACATGGTGCTCGATAATTACGGTCTGGATAAGAAGAAAATCAAAATCGGTGTTGACGTAGTTGAATCACAAATCATTCTAGCTATGCAAGCAGGTGGTTACACTCTTGCCGATGGTCAGGGCGTTATGCAGCATGCTCGATCAATCAAAAACGAAGACGAAATCATGATTTTGAAACACGCGGCAGCAATTGTTGACGCGGCGTTTCATCGAATTGCTATGGAGATTCGTCCAGGTGCAAAAGAGAATGATCTACAGGCAGTTGCATCTCACGAAATGCATCGACTTGGGGCGCAATGGATTCACAATGTCCAGGTAACCTCAGGAAACCGGACAAATCCTCATCCTCACTTGAGTTCAGATCGTTTGATTCAACCGGGTGATGTAATATTTATGGATGTTGTGTGTTTATACAACGGTTATCATACTTGCGTGTATCGTTGTTTCACTTGTGGTGAACCTACCAAGCAGCAGAAAGAAGTACATGCTCGCTGTCTCGAAATCCAGACTGGTGGTATCGAAGCCGTTAAGCCTGGCGCGACTACTGCAGATGTAGTCACCAGATGGCCTGATTACCGTCAAATGGGTGCATTAAACGAGCACGAGATATTTGGCTTGCAGTATGGTCATGGTATCGGAGTAGGCCTGTGGGAGTTCCCAATTATTTCTCGCGCTTATAGTATTGCCAACCCGGTCGAAATTGAGCCAGGTATGGTGTTTGCTTTGGAAACCTATGCAGGGTCCGAAGATGGTCACGACGGTGTTCGTCTTGAAGACGAGGTTGTTGTAACTGACACTGGTATCGAAGTTATCACCAAGTTCCCTACCGATAGAATAATCGGTTGTGGAATGCCTTATATGTAAGCGTGATATAGGCTGAGCTTTTAAACTTTTAGTATTTATCAAAATAAGCCGCTGAGTTTTCAACTCGGGATTCAGTGGCTTCTTTGTTTGTCGCGTAGTCAACGTGCAGTTCAGCGTGTGTCCTTGGATTTATAGTAGGTTGATGTGTTTTATTACGAAGTGCATTATGATGATCGATTCAACCGGCGTGCCAAACGCTAGGGCTGAATGGGTGAATTACCATTACTTGCGGTGTCGTAGGTGTTTGGGCAAATCTCAACTAAGAGGAGAAAAATTAAAATGAGCGAACAAGATAATACGAATGATCAAGCCGTAGCAGATAGCTCGGAATCGTCAGGAATGAAGAAAACCGCGCTATTTATGTTTGGTCTATTGCTTGTTACCTACATATTGATGGTGGCCGATCGTTTCCTAGTAAGCATGCTTGCTACTGATATTCGCTCATCCCTTGAGCTCTCTGTCCCGAATATGTTTGCCCTCACGACCATGTTTACCCTTGGTTTAGGTATTGCAGGGTTACCGGCCGCGGCCCTTATTGCGCGATATTCAAGAAAGTTTGTTCTGCTCACAGGTTTAATACTGCTCTCTACCGCGACTTTGCTTTTTACGCAAGCCACGGGTTTTTGGAGTATGTTCGTGTTTATCGTCTTGCAGGGCGTAGGTATGTCTTTTTTCGCGACTAGTATGTTCTCGCTGTCATCCAGCTATTTCTCCGCGAATCGTGTCGCAGCATTAGGTTTAGTCAATCTTAGCTTTGGATTGGGCTCGTTGTTAGGTCATAGAATCATCGGTGAAATGCGAACTGCTTTGGGCAGCTGGGAGGCACCCATGCTGATCTTCGGCTTTACGGGTATTGCTTTTGCAGTTCTCATCGCGATTACAGTGCGCAAGTGGTTTAGTGAGGTAGCGCCGGTCGCCAAGAACTTGGTTGACAGTGGTGGGGCGGACACACTAAAGAATCGAAACACGATCATTCTTACGGTTATGAGTGCCATTTACGGAATGGTGGTTTATGGATTCCTAGGTACTTATCCTTCATACATGCGTGAGGTTCTTGAATTACCGGCTGCGGAAGTAGGTGCAGTAATGATGTGGTTTGGCGTAGGTGGGTTGACTTCCTACTATGGTGGCAAATTGGGTGATAAGTACTCCTCGAAATCAGTTATCTTTACTTGTTCAATGGCGCTTGCGGTTGTCACTTTAGCCCTGTTTATGACTGGCTTGAGCGTGCTCACATATAAAATATTGGCAACTCTTGTAGGTATTTTTGGGGCAGCAATCGTTTATACCAACCTCGCTGGTGGTCATGTTAAGTCACTTCGTCGATCGCTTTCTAGTAAGGGGTCGGGCATGTTTGTAACCAGCGTCTATGGTGGGGCCGCTATCGGTGGATATACTATGGGCTTGTTGGTAGAAAATGTTAGTTGGGTGTTTGCCGGCCAGGTTCAACTTACCGCGCTTAGTGTTATTGTTGCGTTACTTGCGCTCGGGCTGAAGCAAGAAGAGTTTTCGAAGTAAACTCAATAAGCTTGGATTAAATTGACGGCGTGTACGTAAGTGCACGCCGTTTTTTGTAGGAGTTGGCATTTGTCATTGGTAAATTACTAGTTATTATGAAAAAGAAGAGTATTTACCATCAGGCTCTTGATGAACCTGGTTTTATAGCAGTCCTCAATAAATTGGGTGATCAGAGTTGTGACTAGCGACCAAATTTTCCTCTTCACCTTGTTCGGCGCAGTTTTTGCACTGCTAATCTGGGGCAGGGTTCGCTATGACTTGGTGGCATTCTGTGCGCTGGTGATCGCTACTATCGGTGGTTTTGTAAGTCCGGACGAAGCTTTTTCCGGGTTTGGTCATCCCGCGGTTGTGATTATTGCGTTGGTCCTTATTCTCTCGAGAGGACTTTTAAATTCAGGTGCAGTCGAAATGATTGCGGGCATGGTGTTGTCGGCAACAAGGTCGTTACCTATGCACATCGGCATTATGTCGGTGGTTGGTGCTGCGCTATCGGCAGTGATTAATAATGTTGCCGCGTTGGCACTGCTTATGTCGTTAGATATGGAAGCGGCAGAAAAGGCAAAGCGTTCGCCATCGTTAAGTCTGATGCCGCTTTCCTTTGCTACCATCCTCGGGGGAATGATTACTATGATCGGTACACCGCCGAATATTGTAATCGCCCAGTATCGAGAACGAGCACTGGGCGAAAGCTATAGTATGTTTGATTTTGCTCCTGTCGGATTGTGTGTTGCTTTGGCAGGCATCATCTTCGTCGCATTGATTGGGTGGCGTTTAATCCCGGAACACGAGCGAGCTAAACGTATTAGGACTAGCGACGATATCGAAAACTGTGTGGTTGAAGCGCAGATGAGAGAGGGCTCCAAAACTATCGGCCTGCGCGTTACTGATTTATCACCGTTGGCAAAGGAGCATGACGTTTTAGTTCTCGGGTTGGTCCGTCAAGGAAAGCGATTACCTGGCTTTGCGCGCGATGAAGAAATCAGCAAGAGCGACCATTTGGTTGTCGAAGGAGACCCTAAATCCATCGAAGCTTTTTTCGGGTCTGCTGAATTGAGTTTTTCCGGCGAAGAAAAACATAAGATTGGACTGACTAGTCCATCGTTAGTTCTAACCGAGACGATAGTGACTGAGAACTCCAGGATTACTGACCGCAGTAGCTATGATCTCCGTCTACTTTCGCGGCATGGCATAACGTTGCTGGGCGTTTCCAGACAGGGCAGACGATTTCGTGATCGTGTGCGCAAACTTATTATTAAGCCGGGTGATGTGTTGCTTTTGCTTGGTCGTCCAGACCGCCTCGATGAAGTGATTAACTGGCTTGGCGTGTTGCCACTGGAAAATCGGAAACATGCGGTTATTCAACGCAAGAAGGCAACTTTAGCCATCGGGTTATTTTTTGGCGCTATTGCCTTATCGGCCAGCGGCTTGCTTTATCTACCGATCACACTTGCAGCCTGTGTGATCGCTTTTGTGACAATGGGTATTG
>DNHK01000136.1 GCA_003485905.1 Gammaproteobacteria bacterium
CTAGGCTGGTTTGAAATGGCACTGCGCGAAAACTGGTTATCAACTTCGCCTGAATCTTCCAACACGCATTGGTCACAAGCCTTCCTGCCGTTAAATAATCCGGTGAAACTCCTTAAAAATGAAAATATTAAACTTACCCTTAAGCGTCCGCAGAACGGAGACTGGAGTTGGACTACTAGCGCTCATTCAGATCAGCAACAATCAACTTTTCTTGCCAAGACAATCACATCAGAATTAATCAAAAAGCAATTACCGACGTATACCCCGGATCGCTCAGCACAAGCTAAGCAACTACATTACGCCCTATCTTTGTTTGACGGCAAAAATACAGTTACAGAAATCTCGGCTAGATTGCAAAACGAGTACCCCAAATCGTTTAATCTACCGGGATCGGCTCAACGGTTCGCGCAAATGCTAGCAGTCAAATATTCAGACTCATAAACACGCAAGGCTGAGATAAGCGGTGCATAATACACACCAAAACGCCGCTTGGAACGACATGGGGTTACAACAACCAAGCCTGGCGAGTTAAATCGATGACTGACGCTGCTTGGAACTGGCCTTTAAGCCGACCATGTTGACTACTTAAAGGCCATTCTAAAACTACTTTAAAGCTCTGCTTTAAAACTAGGCAGATGGCAGAGCATCCACAAACTCAGCCATTCGGGTTTGCATTGCTGCATCTGGTAACGGGCCAACCGCACCACCCAAATTATCAAGCATATTTTTAGGCTTAGTCGTCGCCGGAGTCACTACGGTAACTGCGGGATGGGCAAGCACATATTTAATAAAAAACTGTGCCCACGAATTAACACCGATTTCAGCAGCCCATTCGGGTAAATCGACACCCTTAACCCTACTCCACAAGCGAGTACGGCCAAATGGTGCATAAACAAAAACGCCTATACCTCGTTCCTGAGCAAGCGGTAACAACTCTTCAGCTGCCCCCCGATTGTCAACGGCATAATCGAGGCCTATAAAATCAAGTTCCTCGTTTCGCATTACATCGGCAAGTTCCCCGACGCGCTGTGGCCGTGTATTGGTGGTGCCAATATATCTCACACGCCCATCCTGCTTCAGCTCTTTGGCTATAGGTAATTGAGCTTCAAGATCACCTAAATTATGCACCTGCATGCAATCAATGGGGGTTTTACCAAAATACCTAAATGAGTCTTCTATTTGCGCTCTAGCGGCTTCAACGTCAGCGCGCCCACCACCACGACCCGCAGCATTAAACTTTGTCGCCCAAAATAGCTTGTCCTGCAAACCCAATTCACCAACATATTGGCCAGCCACCTCTTCTGAAGCACCATAACCCTGCGCTGTGTCAAAAACCGTGCCAGCATTATCGAGAAGTGTAGTCAGGACGTTCCTCAATCCAGTAGCGTCATCACTTCGAGCCATCCTGGAGAACGTAGCTGAGCTTCCGAGGCCAACGGCCGGTAACTCTTCACCTGAAGAGGGAATGGCGCGCTTTAGGATTTCTCCACTTTCGATCGCTGAAAGCATGCTGGGACTCAAACTCAATGCAGAAGCTGATAAGGCCGAATACTTAATAAAGTCGCGACGTGAGGTCATTTTTTACTCCGAAAGATAAAGTGATTTAAGTAGTTAATATATAGTTACTTCGTTAGGATAAGCTAGTTATATAACTATATCCATACAGCCATATTAATTTTACTCGTCTATTTGTGCACTAAATATAATGTATGTTTCTGTAACAACCTTGAAAAACACTAGGGTGCACCTTTAAAATTCAGAACAGAAAAACAAGCTCAAACAATAATTAGGAGGGCCGCAATGCCAATAAGAAAACCATCCACTATAGTACGAATCATTGGAAGCTTTACTCTAGTCTGGTTAGTCTTTTCACCCACGGCCAGTGCCGAACCTGTTTTCTCGCACGTACATATGCGCGTGCCGGATACCGAAAAGGCTGCCGAATGGCATGAAGAGCTGCTGGGTGGAGAAATACGCCCCGGCGGACCTGGGCCATTCATTCACCATCACAATGGCTGGGTCGGCACCATGTCCAATGACGGTGAAATCGCTCCACCGAGTGATGAAAGCGTAATAGACCACTTTGGGATTGCGGTAACTGATGTGCACGCAACTGTAGAAAGAGCGCGAGCAATGGGCGCCGAAATAAAAACCGAACCCTACCCCGGGATTACCGCCCCAATTGTCGCGTTTATCGTTGATCCCTGGGGGGTGCAGGTCGAAATAATGAACGACCCCGAATACCTCGGTATTAATCACATCCACATTTTCGCATCCGACGCTGACTCAGTGAAAGATTGGTTTATTGAAGTTTTTGGTGGCGAACTTGTAGTGGAACGAGGTAAAGGGAAATTCCATACCATATTGTATGGCGGCAATACATGGGTGCAGGTGACGCAGTCTCCAGATGGCCAGCGCAGTCCCAGCAGAAATCGTGCAATTGACCACATGGGCTTCACAGTAGATTCTTTGGATGAATTCCGTCCAATATTAATTGCTTCCGGTTACGAACCCTATCTGGAGCGTGCTAACCCACCAGGCTCTGATCTAATGTTCTTTGAAGGCCCAGAGGGCATTCACTTCGAAATTCAAGAAGTGGTTGATTAAAATTATTCGATAAATCCCCACAAACACATAACCATGGAAATAAAGAGCCCTACAAATAGTGTGGGCTCTCGGGTGGGGACAGAAAATGTTAAATACTCTCCGGATAGAAAGCTACCTTGTTAGTGCCAAAGCTGGAGTAACTCTCCGGGGATGTGCAACATCCCAGTGTCGGACCTAGAGACTCGACCTAGACTACCAAGTATTCTTTAGCGACTGACAAACCAAATATTTAGAGCAAATCTAATTCCAGCAATAGGTCCCTAGCCTGCACTGAACTTGAATAGTTCAATTCGTACGCGCTCATTCCGGCGACAAAATTTATATACGCCTCAGCCAATCCGGTACTTGGGTCTTGATTCCAACACACACCACTTATCATTAATCGCGAGAAAACATCAGCGACATCCAAAGCCCTTATTTCGGTTCGCCCCGCAGAGTCATACTTTGGAAATATCAAGGCTTTAGCTAGGCGAGGTACGGTCAAGGTCTGAGATTGATCCGACGGTGCAAAGAGCTTTACTGGACCCTCACTGGATTCAAAATCGCCATCAATTCTTCTCAATCTATCAAAACTCCCATCACCGCCAAGACCGAGGGCATCAATAGATCCTGGGGCCAACTTAGCCGATGCAGGAAACGGGATGACCATCTGAGTAATGAGATCTACAACCAAACTATCATCCCCAAGACTCGCATTTCCATTTAGTGAAAGATATGTAGATAATGTCGACTTTCCGTAACCCGAAGGCGCAGAGAAAAGCAGAGCTAGGCTGTCAGCGGTAAGCACGGCCGCAGCGTGAATTCCAATCGAATAACGATACTGTCCCCCAATTCTCTCCAACATTAGTCCCCGGAGACGCCCCACAACGGAGCTTTCTTCAGGAACCAAATCTATCAGCGAGCCATCACATTCGATGGCCCAGCCCTCGTAGCTCTCAATTACTTTTATGTCCACGGCAGTATCTTGAAGTAGCTGCCGGATCGACAAAGGCGCGAACTGTGCCTCACAGAATTGCGATACCGCAGAACTTGAACATACGATATTGAACTCCAAACCACCGACACTATAGAACGTTTGATACCCGCCAGTAAGATCAAGAGTCATCGGAGTCCACTCAGGGGATTTCGATCCATTCAGCTGATCTGTCTCAAAGGTATAACTACTCTGACCCTGCAATGTCTGTATAAATGATTTCAGATCGGTTTCTATCCGAGCAGGGTCGATACCCATTGCAGAGGACACTTTATTGCAAATTTGCGATTTGGATAGTTTTTCAGCATGTAAATCAACAAACATCGCCGCAGATCCATTCAAAAGAAGTATCGCACCTGATTTTTTGTGAATCAGATAGCGATTTTCACGGTAATTTAACGAAGTGTACTCCCTAAAAATATCCACCAATTAGTTCCTGTAAACTGAGCCTATGATTTGCTGGGGATACCAGACCCAACAGCTTGGTGGCCCTTGTCGTAGTTATAGTAACTCTCAGATATTGATGCTTACAAATGCATTGCCATAACTGAAGTGCAATGCCCGTTTGTCATCTGCATCCCACTATGAGCCGCCTGACATTCCGCCAAAGTACTATATACAACGCCACCGTTCATCGCATAGGCATCACTCGATAGAACTAAGGACACTAGAGTTGGCGCCGTATAAACGCCGTATTTTTTAAGTAGTTCACGGCGACTGACATTGTTCTTTTTAGGCGCAGTCATTTCCTCTGCACTATTTTCATTTTTTTCAACATCTCTCATTCTACTCTAGATTTAAAACTTCTCTTTAAACCTCTACTGCTTGTGCTTGATTTAACTTCTAGCACTAAGATGTTAGATGCATTGCCATAATATCCTCGCAATGATCTATTCCCTGCATAGAATGAGCATCCAGACATAATTGCAGAGAGCTATAAACCACACCACCATTGGCCGCCTGCGCTTCACTCGATAATACTAAAGACACTAGGGTTGGCGCTGTATAAGCGCCATATTTTTTAAGTAATTCACGGCGATTGAGAACAGTCTCTTCCGGGAGCGTGCTGCTTATTTCCTGTTTATATTTTTTCATTTACTCTTTAATTCTTATTGACTCACTACAATGCTATAAATTGTCAACCAATTACTTAACCATCAAATCCACGCGCTCAATGGCCATATACTAGTGTCCATCTTTACTTCTTGATCTGCTAACCAACACTCGAGATACTCACATGCATTCTCGATCTAGCAATTATACTAACTCAAAATAGTAACCCAATAACATGACGGCGTGTTCAGAATTTCCGTGGTATGACTCACTGTGGTTAAAAGCTTATACCCAGGCAGAATCGTTATTATCAAAACGATCTACGAGTGCAACCGCAGAATTTGTCGATGCCATGGATGTGTTTCGAGTTAGCCCGAAATTCAATGAAATTCAGATCAATTCGATTCTGTCAAAGCCCACGTTAGAACGGGTCCGTACGATTATTTCAAATGTCGACCCAGCGTTGTATGAAAAGCATGAGTTTTTAAAATTCGGCCGACTTGTAATTCACGATCTCCCTGAGTTCAATACAATTCAACAAGAACTAACAAGCCACGTAGAGCAGGCGGTGGGCGAGCCACTCGAAGCAAGCTACAACTTCCTGTCGTTGTATAACAACCTAGGTAAGTGCGACTTACATATGGACTCCCCATACGCTAAGTGGACCCTGGACATTTGTATCGACCAGTCGGCGATATGGCCAATTTACTTTAGCGAGGTTGTGCCATGGCCCGAAGGTTTTACACCTGAAGACAACTGGCAATCTAATATCATCTCAAGCTCAGAAAGAAAGTTTCGCGAATATACACTTGAACCGAATCAGGCGGTTATATTTGCTGGTAGCAGTCAATGGCACTATCGCAACAGGATTGAACAACGGTTCAAACAGAATTTTTGCCATTTGCTTTTTTTGCATTTCATTCCACTGGGCACTAAAGAATTAATTAATCCCAGAAATTGGGCAAGGCTGTTCTCGGCACCCGAACTAAATGGAATAGACGATGTGATTTCTCGCCTAAGCCCCGATCAAGAGGCGCTTCCTAGGTAAAATGTTAATCTGCGAATAGTTTCGAATACATTTCCCGCATGCCTGCTTTTCCAACCTTCCCCATAGAATTACGCGGTAGCTCATCAATCACCAAAAAACGCTTGGGTAGTTTGAAATTTGCCAAGCTTTCTTTTAACGAGCCCGCAATGGCATTCTCATCCAACTCACATCCTTGTTCCATCACAACAACAGCAACAACCGCTTCTCCAAAATCCGGATGAGGCACTCCAATAACTGCAGATTCGATGACGCCCGGCCACTGATCTACCAATAATTCAATTTCTTTCGGGTAAACATTCAACCCGCCCGAGATAATCATATCCTTTTCCCGACCAACGATACTTACGTAGCCGTCTGCTTCAATGAGCGCTTTATCACCGGTATCAAAGTAACCATCGTCGGTGAAAGCCTCGGCTGTTTTTTCTGGTAACTGCCAGTATTTCTGAAATACGTTATCACCCTTGACCTGCAAATCGCCGATTTCACCAAACTCCAAGTTCTTTCCGTCTGCACCAACCACTCGTACACTTACCCCTGGTAAGGGAGGGCCAACCGTCCCCGGTTTGCGTTCGCCGACCAACGGATTCGATGTGTTCATATTTGTTTCAGTCATACCGTAACGCTCCAAAATGCGGTGCCCCGTGCGTTCTTCAAACTGCTCAAACGTTTCGGCTAGTAACGGAGCCGAGCCCGAAATAAATACACGAATCGATTGCACATCCTGTTCACCGAACTCTGGATCTGCGAGCAAACGCACAAAATAGGTTGGCACACCCATCATTACCGTTGATTTCGGCAATAGTTCTCGGGCTTTTACGGGATCGTACGCCCCCAGCCATTGCATGCTCGCGCCAGCCATAAACACGCATCCTAACGCCACAAACAATCCGTGCACATGAAAAATCGGAAGTGCATGCAGCAACACATCACCCGAATCAAAGCCCCAAGCCTTAACCAACACCGTTGAGTTGGCCTCCAGGTTCCGGTGGCTCAAAACAATACCTTTTGGTGTGCCCGTGGTCCCAGACGAATATAAGAGTGCAGCAGCATCGTCTTGCTCGCACGCCACCGTCTCGAAATCTATGCCTGCATTCAATCCTTCAAGCAATGAGCCGTCTTGATTGACCCCTAAACATACACTCGGAATTTTCAACTCTGTGACCAACCCAGACATTTCCGCTTCAGATTCCGGTCGACAAACAAGCAAATCAGGTGAAGCGTCGCGTAAGAAAAAGCGTAACTCGGACAACGTATATGCGGGATTAAGTGGGTGAAACACTGCGCCCAATCTAAGGCAGCCTAAATACAAGGCGACCGCTTCAATCGATTTACCTACCTGGACTGAAACGCGTCCACCTTTTCGCACACCCAGATCATGTAATTTGTGAGCAAGTGCCCCCGATTTGTTATGCAAATCGAGATAGGTCCAGTTGCTTCCACCTTCTTGTTCGATAGCAATTTTATTTAGGTCAGCGCCAAAACCTCGATAATACTCACTGTATAAATTCATGAACTAACCCCCAAACCAAAGCGCATTCGCCCCCGTATACAACAGCCTACATCCCATAAATATCAAAGCAACATACGATAATAAATAAAACCAACGATCCGAAACTTTCTTATGCAGGTATACACCAAGAAAAAATCCGACAGGTACCCATGGTAATAAGGCCGCAGATTCCAACCAACGACCGCTCGACAGCTGACCAATAGACCCATAAATTCCCAACTTTAGGTAATTCATGGTTGCAAAAAGCGTTACTGAAGTCGCGTGCAAAAGTGTTTTTTGCATTCGCATTGGCAGCAAATACATTTGTATAGGTGGCGATCCTGCGTGGGTAATAAAACTGGTAAAACCACCGCCAGCCCCAGCGAGAAACCCAACCCAGAGAGGTAGAACTTTACCCTTGGAAGTGTGCAAGTATTGCCACAAGCCACGCCCGCCAAACAAAAGTGCGATCACACCAAGTAGCACACGCATAGCATCTGCATTCATCGTGGTAAATGTTAAGGCTCCCACACCTAAACCGATACAAGCACCAGCCAGCAATAGTTTGAAAAGAGCAAAATCGGCTTTTTTACCGTAAGTCCAAACCGCAAATAGGTCGATTACACACATTACCGGCAACATTATCACCGCAGCATGAACTGGGTCGGTCGCCAATGCCAACATTGGCATCACCACCATATTAAAGCTGGCCGCAAACCCACCCTTGGACACACCGATAAGCACTGCCGCCATAACAGCAACAAAATAATAATCTGGCAGGTTCATGCCGGTTGGACTCCTATATTGTCAATTAACCGCGTGTTACTGGCGTAGATTGCTCCCAAAATACGCAGATCCTTATCATCATTCGTTGCCGGTTCTAAATCCTTGGCATTCACAACGGCCAAATAATCCAATCTAAATTCGGCACTCTCTAGCTTCTTGCTCGCCTGCTTCTGCAGTTTCAAATAATCTCTATCTCCCCCAGCTATAGCTTCCGCCATCACTAGCATTGTCTTGTACAGCAGCTTAGCTTTTATTCGCTCCTGCTTGGTTAAAAATCTATTTCGTGAGCTAAGTGCCAAGCCATCCGTATCACGAGCAACAGGCGCACCAATAATCTCCACATTAACGCATAAATCCGCTGCCATCCGGCGAATCACCGCTAGCTGCTGCCAATCTTTCTCGCCAAACACGGCGATATCTGGCTGCACAATATTTAATAATTTAGTAACCACCGTTGTCACTCCCTCAAAATGACCAGGGCGACTAGCGCCACACCAGACGTCAGTCATTGTCGCGCAAAAAACACGCGTCTGCTGTGACATACCATTGGGGTACATTTCTCGCTCATCGGGATGTAACAAATAATCACAGTCTTCAGCTATAAGCTTGGCGCAGTCTTCGTCAAACGTTCTCGGATACTGCTCCCAATTTTCGTTCAACCCAAACTGCAACGGGTTAACAAAAATGCTCGCCACTACAATATCGGCTTTCTGTTTCGCCAACCGAACCAATTCCAGATGTCCTTCATGGAGGTTCCCCATGGTTGCAACCAGCGCAATTCGTTTGCCACTAGATCGCTGAACCCCAAGGGCCGTCCTCAATTTTGTGATTTTTCGGTACACATCCATTACTACAGAGATCTATTTGATTACAACAACCGCGACTTTATTCGATATACATTCCGGATGAAACCGTTTCCAACTCTATCCAAGCTGATTAATTTGTGGAATGATTATTAGTGACGACAAATCGGTTAGATTTTTCGCAAGCAGAACAAGGCATCGTCGGAAGCTTGGTTTATAATATAGAAAGAGTAGCCAGTGAGTTAGACGAATATAAAGGGTTAAAAAAATGCATATGTCCGTATCCCCTGAACTGACCAAGCAGGTCAGTGAAATGTCACTACCCGAACATCTAGGCTTTGGGCGAATTAAAGCACCCGTAATGTTTCGTGCACGCTGTACTGATGGGGTTTGGGATTCGGGCGAATTGCTACCTTACGGGCCGATTCAGTTAGACCCAGCGTCCAAGACGCTACATTACGCCCAACAGATTTTTGAAGGCCTTAAAGCCTACTGGGTTTCATCTGAAGAGCCGTTATTGTTTCGGCCTCGAGTTAATGCGCGTCGTTTAAATCACTCGGCTGATAGATTGTGCATGGCGAACGTACCGGAAGACCTTTTTATGCGTGGCGTTGAAGAGCTCACCAGAATTTGCAAACCTATCATCCCCCGCCATCAAGATTCGGCGCTTTATTTGCGTCCGTTTTTGATTGGTGTCGACCATGACCTTGGTTTAGCCGCTTCCAAAAACTACGAATTTTACGTTCTGGCGAGCCCCTCCGAAGTGTTCCACGCCGGCACGATGCGGGTAAAGGTTGAGCGTCAGGCCTGCCGTTCCGCCGTAGGTGGCACTGGCGGCGCCAAAACCGGAGGTAACTATGCTGCGTCGCTGCTCGCTACCAACACCGCCGAAAGCGAAGGCCATGATCAAGTACTTTGGTTGAACCCAGAAAAACGAAATCTCATTGATGAGCTGTCGGGAATGAATTTTTTCGCTGCTATTAACAACAAACTGTATACGCCATCACTTAATGGTTGCATGTTAGAAGGTGTTACCAGAGACAGCATAATCAAGCTCGCCAAATCCTCGGAAATTGAAGTTGTTGAGGGTGACCTTAATATTGACGATGTGCTTGACGCTATCTCAAATGGCTCGTGCACAGAAGCGTTTGCTTGCGGCACTGCAGCTATCGTCAGCCCTATTGCTCGCTTTCATGATCGTGGCAAAAATTATGTGCCCGAATACCCTAAAGGCCAGATCGCCCAACAAATGCGCAATAAGCTGTTGGACCTTCAGGAAGGACGCATCGAAGATTCATTTGGTTGGATAGAAGTAGTTAAATAGTCGACACCTGCGAAACAAGCAAAAGTCGATTGTATAAATTCTGGCGCTTTATCGCCCCTAAAACCCCACCCAAGTTCAGAAACTGATGGCGCAAAACGCACGTGATATTGACCGACCGAAAGGTAAAAGTCTGGCTGAACTTAAACCAATATTTGCGTTTATTCGGCCATACAAAAAACAGGTATTTCTCGCCCTTGCTTTTCTAGTTATTGCAGCAGGGACAACGCTTGCTTTAGGTCGAGGCATTCAATACTTGGTCGACAACGGTTTTTCTTCAGGAAATAGCGCTTTACTAACACAAGCCCTAGGCGCTTTGGCTGTCGTAATCGTTATCAGCGCAATATCAACCGCTT
>DNHK01000415.1 GCA_003485905.1 Gammaproteobacteria bacterium
GCAAATCGCGACGCTCACAAGCACCGCCAGTTAAAACTAATGCATCAAACTCCTTGCGTAGTTGATTCGCATCTATATCTATGCCGATATGGCTATTTGGCTTAAATACTACTCCTTCAGCCTCCATCTGCTCCATTCTTCGATCAAGCCGATCTTTCTCCATTTTGAATTCTGGAATACCATAGCGCATTAAACCACCAATGCGATCATCACGCTCAAATAAGGTTACTGAATGTCCAGCCCGCGCTAATTGTTGCGCTGCTGCCATTCCTGCGGGGCCTGAACCTATCACGGCCACGGTTTTTCCGGTCTTATGTTCTGCCAATTGAGGAACGATCCAACCATTCTCCCAGGCCTTATCAATGATAGATAGCTCGACAGCTTTAATCGTGACAGGGTCGTCGTTTATACCAAGCACACAAGAGCCTTCACAGGGTGCAGGGCAAAGCGTTCCCGTAAATTCAGGAAAATTATTCGTGGCATGCAGTCGCTCGATCGCATCTTTCCACTGATCACGATAAACCAGATCATTCCAATCTGGGATCAAGTTACCTAATGGGCACGCTTGGTGACAGAACGGTATGCCACAATCCATACATCGCGAGGCCTGAGTTTTTAATGGTTCTATCGGCCAGGTCTGCATGACCTGCTTCCAGTCTTGTTTACGCTCGTCTACCGGACGATAGGCTTGCTTGGCCCTACCATGCTCCAGAAACCCTGTTGGTTTACCCATTTGCTGCCTCCATAATGGCTTCTTCTTCACTTAGCCCGTTCTCTTTTCCGCGTTTAATCGCATCAAGCACACGCTTATATTGAATTGGCATCACCTTCACAAACTTGCCAAGGTATTCATCCCAATTGGCAAGTACCTTCTCAGCAACCGCGCTCTGTGTGTATTGCAAATGCTTGCCAAGCAAGGTCTTAACTTGATCAACGTCTTCATCGGTTTCAATCGACTCAAGTTTAACCATGCCCATATTGCATCGAGATTCAAAGTCCCCTTCTTCATCCAACACATAGGCAACACCACCAGACATGCCTGCGGCAAAATTACGTCCGGTTTTACCGATAATCACTGTGCAGCCGCCGGTCATGTACTCACAACCATGATCACCTACACCCTCAACTACCGTATTCACACCGCTGTTGCGCACACAAAAACGTTCACCGGCAAGACCTCGAAAGTACGCTTCACCCTGGGTCGCACCATAAAGCACGACATTCCCTACCAAAGTATTCTCTTCTGCTACAAAATTCGAATGCCTCGGCGGATAAACAATAATCTTGCCCCCAGATAGCCCCTTGCCAATATAATCGTTGGCATCACCTTCCAGCGTCAGTGTTACGCCTTTGGGCACGAATGCACCAAAGCTCATGCCAGCCGAACCATTAAAATGAACATTGATCGTATCTGCAGGTAAGCCTTCTCCACCATAACGCTTACTAATGTTATAACCGAGAATTGTGCCAGTCGTACGGTTTGTATTTTTAATCGGTAAAATAATGTCGACCTTCTTCTGCTCTTCTAGCGCATCTTTGCAGAGCGGCAACAATTGCGTTACATCCAATGATTTTTCCAGCCCATGATCCTGCTCATTAACGCAATAGGCCTTGTCGCCGGGGCGCAATTCCGGCTTGTACAAGATATTTGTAAAATCGAGACCGTCAGCTTTCCAATGATCAATCGCTTTTTTAGTATCGAGCTTATCAACCTGACCAATCATTTCATCGATCGTTCTAAACCCAAGTTGCGCCATATACTCGCGCACTTCTTCAGCTATATATTTAAAGAAGTTCTCAACGAATTCAGGCTGCCCACCAAATTTCTTAATTAACTCTGGGTTTTGTGTCGCGACACCAACCGGGCATGTATTAAGATGACATACTCGCATCATGATACAACCCATAACCACCAACGGTGCAGTTGCGAAACCAAACTCTTCGGCTCCCAATAAAGCCGCCACAACCACGTCACGTCCCGTCTTCAACTGGCCGTCAGTTTGCACGACAATACGATCACGCAATCCATTTTGGACCAACACTTGCTGCGTCTCTGCAACACCCAGCTCCCACGGCAAGCCAGCATGTTTCAATGAACTTATTGGTGATGCCCCGGTTCCTCCGTCGTAACCTGAAATCAAAACCACATCTGAATGCGCTTTGGCTACTCCAGCGGCAACTGTGCCAACACCAACTTCAGCCACTAATTTTACGTGGACACGTGCAGTTGGATTAGAGTTCTTAAGATCATGAATAAGCTGTGCCAAATCTTCTATCGAATAAATGTCATGGTGTGGTGGGGGTGATATTAATTCCACCCATGGTGTGGAATTTCTCACCTCTGCAATCCATGGATACACTTTTGGCCCTGGTAACTGGCCACCTTCACCCGGCTTGGCGCCTTGTGCCATCTTGATCTGAATATCATCAGCATTAGCCAGGTACTCACTGGTCACGCCAAATCGACCCGAAGCAACCTGCTTAATCGAACTCCTTCTCAGGTCGCCGTTATCATCCGGTGTAAACCGGTCAGGGCTTTCGCCACCTTCTCCAGTATTAGACTTACCACCGATGCGATTCATCGCTATGGCTAAAGTTTCATGGGCCTGCTGACTTATAGAACCGTAAGACATCGCGCCCGTTGAAAAGCGCTTCATGATATTTTCAATAGGCTCAACCTCTTCCAGTGGGATCGGATTGGTAGCGTTATTAAATTCGAATAGGCCTCGTATGGTCGCCAAATTTTCGTTCTGGTCGTCTACTAAGTGGGTATATTCTTTAAAAATTCGGTACTGCCCAGTTCGAGTCGCATGCTGCAATTTAAAAACTGTGTCAGGATTGAACAAGTGATATTCACCACCACGTCGCCATTGATATTCACCACCCCAATCTAAATCTGGTTTTTTAACTGCTCGCTCCGGAAATGCGGCGTGATGTCGGATACTCATCTCCTTGGCCACCGTATCCAGTCCAATTCCTCCGATACGGGAAGCCGTCCAGGTAAAGTACTTGTCAACAAAAGACTTATCTAGACCCACAGCTTCAAACACCTGCGCACCACAATAGGACTGCACCGTAGATATTCCCATCTTCGCCATAATCTTGGTCAAGCCTTTGTTTACGGCCTTAACGAAGTTATATACCGCCGCCTGCTGATCCATCTCTGGCAAGCCACCATTACTAATCAAGTTCCCTAATGTCTCAAAAGCAAGGTAAGGATTAACCGCACCTATGCCATAGCCTAATAATACTGCGAAATGATGTACTTCTCTCGGCTCACCTGATTCCAGAACTAATCCCACGCGTGTACGCTGACCATTACGAATCAAATGATGGTGTACACCCGCAGTAGCCAGTAGGGCCGGAATAGCGGTGTTGTGCTGATCAATTCCGCGATCAGACAGAATGATATAGCCATTACCTTCTTCAATCGCCTTATCAACGGCGAGATACACTTCTTCTAGCGCCTTATCAAGTCCCGCCCCAGCATCAGCGACTGGATACAGTATTGGAACAGTTTTGGACTTAAAGCCTGGCAAATCAACGTCTCGTATTTTTGCCAGCTCTTCATTGGTAATAACCGGGGAAGAAAGCCTGATACGACGACAGCTTTCTGGAGCCGGTTTTAATAGGTTACCCTCAGGTCCTATGGTAACCGCAACCTGAGTAACCAATTCTTCACGGATTCCATCCAAAGGTGGATTGGTAACTTGCGCAAACAATTGCTTAAAATAGTCATACAGCAGTCGTGAACGATTTGACAGTACCGCCAGTGCGGCATCTGTACCCATCGAGCCTGTCGGCTCAATACCGTTGGCAGCCATCGGTGCCATTAAAACCTTCAAGTCTTCGTGCGTGTACCCAAAAGCCTGCTGGCGCTGCAATAAAGTTTCAGGGTCTGATCCGTGTATCTGTTTCGGCTGAGGTAATTTTTCAACCGGCATCAGGTGTTGTTTCAGCCATTCGCCATACGGGTACTCATCTATGAATTCCTGTTTTAGTTCCTCATCGCCAATAATCCGACCCTGTTTGGTATCAACCATAAAAATACGGCCGGGATGCAGTCGTCCTTTTTCCTTAACGTTTTCCGGTGCGACATCCAAAACACCAACCTCGGACGCCATAATTACCATGTCATCCGTAGTTACATAATAGCGCGACGGTCGTAAACCATTTCGATCAAGTACCGCACCAATAACGTCACCATCGGTAAAGGCTACCGAGGCCGGGCCATCCCACGGCTCCATTAAACAAGCATGATATTCGTAAAAGGCCTTACGCTTTTCATCCATACTTTCATGACCCGACCAAGCTTCGGGAATCATCATTAAAACAGCATGTGGTAGCGGCCGGCCAGCCATATGTAGAAATTCCACAACATTATCGAAGACCGCAGAATCACTACCTCCTTCTATGGCAATAGGGTAAAGCTTTTCTAAATCATCGCCGAACGCGTCAGACCCACATAAGGATTCCCGAGCACGCATCCAATTACTATTTCCTCGGACGGTATTAATTTCGCCGTTATGAGCAATATATCGAAACGGATGAGCTAATCGCCATTCAGGAAAAGTATTAGTCGAAAAACGTTGGTGAACCAATGCCATCGCAGATTCAACATCGGGGTCACAGATATCAGGAAACATTGGCTCAATCTGTGTACCGGTCAACATGCCTTTATATACAAACGTGCGATATGACAGAGAAGGAACATAAAAAAGATCTAGCTCGGAAAGGTCTGAGTTCCAAATAGCGTTCTCTACACGTTTTCGAATAACATAAAGCTTACGCTCAAACGCTACCGAATCGAGCTCATTACTCTTGGCAATAAAGATTTGCTTAAAGGTCGGCTCACTAGCCGCGGCAGACGGGCCGATCAGTGAATCATCGATTGGCACATCGCGCCAGCCCAATAAACATTGTCCTTCTTCTTCAACAACCTGCTCAAAAGTGTCCTGGCAAAATTTTGATTGTTCGGGATCAACCGGTAAAAACACCAGACCAGCGCCATAGCTATTTGTGTCTGGAATTTCAAATCCAATTTCTGCGCAGACTCGCTTAAAAAATTTATGCGGTTTTTGTATCAGAATACCCACGCCGTCACCGGTATTTTCTTCACTACCGCAGGCACCGCGATGCAGCAGGTTCTTAAGAACGGTTAACGCATTGTCAATAATCTCATGGCTTTTCTGGCCCTTCATATTAACGACAAACCCAACCCCACAGGAGTCGTGCTCTGTTTGCGGATCGTATAAACCTTGTTGTTCTGGAGCTCGCTTCATTCTGAATTTACTCGGTTGGTATTATTATTTATTCGCCTCGATCTAGCACTAAAGGGCCTTTAGCCCTGGTGTCTTGATGTGGTGGTATTACGTTAAAGACAAAGAGATGCCCCAGAAACGCTATAAAGCTATCTGGTTATTCCTTTTTACAATCGATGCCCTTTTTCCGCACCCCACGGAAAAAGGGTCACGGATTATAAAGAAGCGAGGCGTTTATGTCACCACACGACGATGAATAAACTGGAAAAACGACTGACCTAGAAATCTGTGGTTTCTAGTGCTGTTTCAGCCCTATTATATTTGCGCACTCAAGTTGCGCTTTGTAATTTTCTAATACCCGCTTAATCGGGTTTGCTAACTGCTGCCTTTTTTCGGGTTGTTTTTTTCTTGCTCGCTTTCTTTTTGACCGGTTTAGCCTTTTCGGTGACTACCCAACTGCCATTTTGGTAAAATGCCTTCCAACCGGTGGCTTTGCCCTCCACTTCGGATTGAACATACTGCTCTTTAGTTTTTCGGCTATACCGAATAGCCGTTGGCACACCATCATCATCCGCGACCGGCGCGTCAAACAAAAACGAATACTTTGGATCAATCTCGTCTTTATGTGGAATAATTTCGGCTACTAGCGGCGCCCGAATCTCGCGATTTCGTGGGAATTTACTCGCCGCAAGAAACAAGCCAGACGCACCATCACGCAGTAGATAGTGATCGTCCACCTTCAGACACTGAAGCTCTGGCATCGGTACGGGATCCATTTTAGGGGGAGCAGCTTCACCATTGCGGAGCAATTTGCGGGTGTTTTTACACTCCTCATTCGTGCAACCAAAATACTTGCCAAACCGACCATTTTTAAGCTGCATTTCGCTCGTGCACTTATCACATTCAAGCACTGGCCCATCGTAACCTTTGATCTTAAATGCGCCAGCTTCGACTTCAAATCCAGGACAGTCGGGATTGTTACCACATATATGCAACTTGCGTGATTCATCCAACAAGTACGCATCCATCGCGGTGTTACACAATGAACAGCGATGCTTGTTGATCAAAGATTTTGACTCCGCATCTTCGTCTTCATCTACATTGACCACTTCATCACCAGCCACGAGATTCATGGTATTTTTACAACGCTCTTTGGGTGGCAAAACATACCCGGAGCATCCTAAAAAGACGCCTGTGCTACCGGTTCGAATTTGCATATTACGGCCGCAATTAGTGCACTTGATATCCGTTTCGGTAGGAGAGTTTGGTCGCATTCCGTCTTCATCATTTTCTGCTTTACGCAAAGTCGCAGTAAAATCAGTATAAAAATCATCAAGCAATTGGTCCCACTCAAGTTGCCCCTTGGCCACAGCATCCAACGAACTTTCCATGTTGGCAGTGAACCCATAATCCATCAACTCACCAAAGCTTTCGACCAAACGACCAGTTACAATATCGCCCATCTTCTCGGCATAAAAACGACGGTTTTCGGTATGCACATAGCCTCGATCCTGAATCGTCGATATGATAGATGCATAAGTAGACGGTCGGCCAATTCCTCTCTTTTCCAGCTCCTTAACCAAACTCGCTTCCGTATAACGCGGTGCAGGCTTAGTAAAGTGCTGAACGGGCAATAAATCCATTAAATCCAACTTATCCCCAACCTTAAAACTCGGCAGTACCCGGTCTTCATCTTTCTTGGCTAATTGCGGTAGGACTTTTTGGTAACCATCAAATTTTATTACGCGTCCTCGGGTTCGTAATTCGAAATCACCAGCAGTAACTATTAGGCTGGTGCTAATAAATTCAGCTTTCGTCATTTGACAGGCTACGAACTGGCTCCATATCAAGTGATATAAACGCTCAGCATCTCTATCTACATTACTCACCTGGGTAGGCTTTACCCCAACATCTGACGGTCGAATAGCCTCATGCGCCTCCTGTGCACTATCCTTATTTGAATATTGCTGCGGCGCTGCAGGTAAATATTTATCGCCATAGTTTTTTTGAATAAATCCACGACATGCTGTAACGGCCTCTCTGCTCAAATTTGTTGAGTCCGTACGCATATAGGTTATGTAACCAGCTTCGTACAATCGCTGCGCCATCATCATCGTCTTTTTAACGCCAAAACCAAGACGGGTACTAGCAGCCTGCTGAAGAGTAGATGTGATAAATGGCGCACTTGGTTTAGACGATGTAGGTCGCTCGGTAAGTTCCGAGACTTTAAAATCTTCGTTTTTTAACTTGCCTACCGCCTCTTCAGTCTGTTTCTGATTTACTGGCTTAAATGCCTTGTCTTGATACTTCTTAACATCAAATTTTGTAGCTTCCTTACCAGCCAAGCTAAGATCTGCAAATAATTCCCAATACTCCTCTGGTATAAAAGCCCGAATTTCTTGCTCGCGTTCAACTATTAATCGCACAGCGACTGATTGAACCCGACCAGCCGACAAACCCCTAGCCACTTTCGCCCACAGCAGAGGAGACACCATAAATCCGACGACGCGATCCAGAAATCGGCGCGCCTGCTGAGAATATACCCGGCTCATATCCACCGGACCCGGTTTTTCAAACGCTTTGTTAATAGCCGTTTTAGTGATTTCGTTAAATACTACGCGGCGATATCGATTGGGATCGCCACCAATGGCTTCTTGCAAATGCCAAGCAATTGCCTCTCCTTCTCTGTCCATATCAGTCGCGAGATATATTACGTCCGCATCCTTGGCAAGGCGGGTTAACTCGTTGACTACTTTCTCTTTTCCAGGGAGCACCTGATAGGTCGCAGCCCAGCCATTTTCGGGATCAATTCCCATTCGCTTGACAAGCTGTTGTTTTGCTTTCTTCGCACGGTGAATTATTTTTTTCTCTGGTGAAAGCTTGCGAGTAATCGCTGCCTGTCGGGCTCGCTCTTTGGCATCCACCGGCTTCCGATCTCCTCCACTAGTTGGGAGGTCTCGGATATGTCCAATACTGGATTTAACTATATAGTCGTTACCCAGATACTTATTGATAGTTTTTGCCTTGGCAGGTGACTCTACAATAACTAACGCTTTACCCACTTTATTTTTCCGCTCGCAATACAGTTTTGCTTGTCATTCTGTTAATCAAAAAAGTTTTGGTTTTAGTACAGTAACAAAATCGAATTGCCTACAACCTGTAGGCTCTCATATTATGTCGTTGGTATTTATTTTGGCTAGTGCAGAAGCGCTTCGAAATCTTCCGAAACCAACTCTTCAGCAAGACCAATTAGATCTGAGCGCTCGGGGTGATTACACAACACCATCATTACGACCCACTTTAGGTGGTCGGCACTAAGCTCATCAGTCTCAATTGCCATCACTCGATCAATCACCATCTCTCGCGACTGACCATCCAATACACCCGCTTGCTCGAGTTGAATAAGCAATGATTTTCCACCAAGACCAAATCGTTGAGACTCAGAATCCGTGAATACGCGTATAGATGGATGGTCAACGTGCGGTAACCAATCTGCCTCAGTTTTTGGCGCGTCTTCACACATGGTAAGAAGGTCCTCCAACCAAGCAAAAGCTTTACTGATCTCTCCATCGGCAAATCCAGCCTGTGATAATTCACGGCTAAGAATTTCCTGATCCGGCTGTAGTTCCCCACCGTCTGCCATATAATTTTCAAACAGGTACAAAAGGACCTCGAGCATGTCTTCTTTCATAATAGCGCTAACGCAGTCTGGTGTAAGTGCCGTCGATATTTCGTGCGACGAGCTGTTCAAGTTCCATACCAATAAGAATGGATGAAACTTTGTCTGCCGTCAATCCGCTTCTGCAAACCAATGATTCCATTGAGGTTGGATTGTAATCTAACACCTCTAATACGCTTACTTGGTCACCATTCAGATCATCTAATTTTGTATCTGGTTCTATTCCAGCACTCCTGCACGAACCAATAGCAGGGAATACATCCTGAATAATGTGTTGGTCATTACTCACCAAAGTCGCACCATCGCGCAACAATTGATGGCACCCGGCAGATAAAGGCGACAGTGGTGAACCCGGTACCGCGCAAACCAACCTGCCTTGCTCAGCAGCAATACGCGCCGTAATCAAAGATCCACTCCGAAGTGCAGCCTCAACCACAACTACTGCGTGCGATAAGCCACTTATAATACGATTGCGTCGCGGAAAGTTATGCTTCATGGGGCCACTTCCCGGTAAATACTCACTAACAATCAATCCCCCTGACCCCAAAATTGCGTCAAAAGTTCCTTGATTGCGTCGCGGATAAACTATGTCGGGGCCAGTACCCAATACGGCAATAGTATTTCCATGTGTACCAAGTGTAGCCTTATGGGCCTCTTCATCTATCCCCAAAGCCAGACCGCTTACAATAGCAATTCCCATTTCTGCGATCGGTTTCGCCAGTTTTCGAGTTACTGCCAGCCCTCCGGGAGTAGCGCGCCGACTACCAACAAATGCGATACAGTTTTTGGCTAAATTCTTAACCTCCCCTCTAACAAACAACAGAATCGGCGGAGCCGCCTGCTCCTTAAGAATGGATGGATATTGCTTGTCACTAAAAGTAACAATTTTTCCAGATGAACAATCCAACCATTTATAGATACGTTCTAACGCATCAACAGATACTTTCGGCTTACCTTTATCAAGGTCAGGGAACCACTCTCGCCATTGTTCTGGTTCGGCTGATACTGCGCTTATCGGGGTGTCGCCGACAGCCATCATGGCAATCTTTCGTTGTTCACTAACGCCGCGCAGGCAATAAAAATTAAGCCAATCGGCTAATTTCGGCACTCCTTGTTCAAAATCCTTCTCCATAGCGATGTCTCCTTTCGCTGATCGCAATCCTTAATATTTGCTCCGCCGATATT
Organism: Gammaproteobacteria bacterium; assembly: GCA_003485905.1. GTDB lineage: Bacteria > Pseudomonadota > Gammaproteobacteria > Arenicellales > Arenicellaceae > UBA10349. Next base: position 10,126 of record DNHK01000415.1, read on the forward strand.
CTCCGTAGCTGGAACAACTATTTCACTATAATACTCTAGACGAGACTCCTGTTCTCGCATACCTGCCAAATCTGGTGAAATTATCGCATCGCCGATCCGAATTGGCTGTGAGGCATTGGTTATTAGTGCAAAGCTTACCCGCTCAAACGATCGGTAGACTAACGCCAACCCGACGGGTTCTTCAGGTAATTCAAAATTCTCTCCGGTGACGGGATCCTCATTGATCACGCCGGCTCGATATACTCTGAATACAGAGCCTTCTATAACAGCCTGACTATACCCAAAATTTAATACTACCGTAGCCATTGGGCCTGTCTCGCCCACGCCGAGCGGTACATCTAATACATGTCCACGCAAATGATCAGGTGCTGCTACGGGATAAAAAAACTGTCTGCCGAGCTCCACCTCAACCGGTTGTAATCGGTCGCCTAGTACAAGCTCTTCGTGAGCACTTAACACAGTCATTTTCGAAGACTCTGCACCTTGTCTTAGCAACCGCAAATCCGCTATGTGCCGAGCTTCCTGACCTAAAACTTCTCCGGTAGTTAGGTCCTGGTAAACTTTCCCGGGCCTAAACGCTCTAAATTGATCACCCGGCTCACCTTCGATACCCCGAGCATAGACCTGATCATATTTGCCCATCAATAACGATTCGTTCAACCCTCCCGCCACGTAGCCTGCGGTAATGAGCTCGTTTTTATCGGTTATTAACGGCGAACGCACAAACGCCTGAATCACCGACGGTTCTATGGTTGGAATCGCATTTGCCCGACCCTCAGAATAAATCTGTGGTTCAAGCTTAACTGTTTCTTTGCGCAGAGCCTTTAAAACTGGTCGACCATCCTGTTCGGACAATACGAGTAAATCACCCGGGTAGATTAGATCAGGATTATTTATAAAAGAGTTCGTTTGCCAGATTTCCTGCCAGCGCCACGGATCGTTCAGAAACGTCCCAGCTATATCCCACAGCGTGTCTCCCTCTACCACGGTATATCGTGATGGTGCATCAGATCGCAACAGCAGGCGATCAGACTGCGCCAACAACGACTGATTAAACAATGCGATCACAAGCAGAAGCAATAGTGGCGTTTTCAGCCCCAAGCTAAATCCCTTATGTTTACATTCACTAGTTGGGTACATTCGATGAAATATTATTGTGTAGAATACGGTTATTAGTTCTATCTTACTCAATGGTAAACATTAAGGCACAAAATTCAAATGGCTTTACTTGATATTTTAGTTTATCCAAACCCACGTTTACGCGATATTGCACAGGAAGTGGACACTGTAACAGACGTTGAGCGTGAACTCGTCAAAAACATGGCCGAAACCATGTATGCTGCGCCAGGCATCGGCCTAGCAGCAGTTCAGGTCGGGGTCAGCAAGCGAATTATTGTTATTGATATTTCTGATAGTGGGGACGATCTACTGGTGCTCATTAATCCTAAAATTATTGAGCATGATGGCATGCAAGTATACGAAGAAGGCTGCTTATCTGTGCCAGAGGTGTACGCAGAGGTTACTAGGGCTGAAGAAATCACTTTTGAATATCTTGATCTGGATGGAAAGCTGGTTACACAAACTACTGATGGCTTACTAGCTGTATGCGTGCAACACGAAATTGATCATTTGGACGGGAAAGTATTTGTAGATTATCTGTCGCGCATTAAACGCGACCGGATTCGAAAGAAATTATTGAAAATTTATAAAAACGATCCTACTAGCTAGGCTTGCTAGTTCAAAACTCGTTATATAGAAAACAGGAACTTATAATCTCAATGTTGAATGCAGTATTCATGGGTACGCCCGAGTTTGCGGCGCAAAGCCTTAAGCTGGTGATTGGTTCGCATAATGTACAATGCGTTTACACTCAGCCAGATCGACCTGCGGGTCGAGGCAGAAAAATAACTGCATCCGCCGTTAAGCAACTGGCTCAGGCGTCGGGGATAAAAGTTCCCCAGCCAGTAAACCTTAAAAATGAAGCCACTACTCTACAATCCCTAAATCCAGACATCATCGTGGTAGTTGCCTATGGTCTTCTGCTACCTCAAGAGATCCTAAATATTCCCCGATTTGGCTGCATAAATGTTCATGGGTCTTTATTACCGCGCTGGCGGGGTGCGGCGCCCATTCAGCGTGCCATCGAAGCCGGAGATGAAAAGTCGGGGGTGTGTATCATGCAAATGGAGGTAGGGTTAGATACGGGGCCAGTATTTGCCAATCATACTGTTTCGTTGGGCCAATCAATTACCGCCGGGGAATTGCATGACGAATTGGCGAGTGTCGGTGCCAAAGCACTAATTGAAGTCTTGGACAACATAGAGCGCGGCCAAGCTAATGCCGAACCTCAAAGCGAAACAGGTGTGACTTATGCCACAAAATTAGCCCGTAGTGAGGCGCGAATTGATTGGCGAACAAACGCAGTCGATATCGGACGCAAAATTCGGGCGTTTAATCCGTGGCCGATATGCTCTACATCGTATAGGGGCAAGGATTTACGCATTTTACGTAGCAACATCAATAAACTAGATCATTCGGCGCAGCCTGGTGAGGTTATCCATGTTAGCTCAGAAGGTATAACCGTGGCCTGTGGGGGGGATGCTGTAAGTCTGACAGATTTACAAAAACCGGGCGGTAAAATATTAACGGCCAAGGAATTCTTGAATGGTCACGATGTGACGGTTGGGGATATTTTCTCCTAAGTAGCTTATGCGGAACACCAATATAAGTACGCTCCGGAAATGAGCGCTGTCAGACTGCAAGCTGCAGTAGCCTGCCAGCAGATCATCGATACGGGCCATTCAATTGACCACGCTTTAGATGCGGCTAAAAAAAGTGTCGAACCAGATGATGCTGGGCAATTGCAGGCTATCGTCTACGGTGTGGTCCGGCACTACAATTCACTAGAATCAATACTTAAACCGTTACTAAACAAACCCTTCAGGAACAAGGATAGGGATATTTACTTTTTATTGCTAAGTGCGATTTATCAGCTAGTTGCAATGCGAGCTCCTGATCATGCAGTAGTCAACGATAGTGTTAATGCCACAAAATCGTTGAAAAAGAAGTGGGCTAGAGCCTTAGTTAATGGTTGTTTGAGAGAGTTTTTGCGGGCGGGGGTCGTTCCTCAAGAAAGTTGGATTAATTCGGTACAGGAGCACCCCGAATGGTTGCGAGCTATGTTACATAATAGTTGGCAAGATAAGGCTAGCCTCATAATGGCCGAGAACTTAATTCCCGCAGAATTAACACTTCGGGTTAATCGTAACAAAACGGATCAACTTGAATACCTTGAGCAGCTAGAAAAGAATAACTTGAACGCGACATCACACCCTTTCGCTCCAGATGCAATTGTTCTTGATGACGCTGTACCCGTGGAAGTTCTACCGGGCTTCAGCGATGGTTTTGCTTCGGTGCAAGATGCGGCCGCACAAATGGCAAGTGTTCTATTAAACCCACAAGTCGGTGATCACGTGCTCGATGCTTGCGCCGCCCCAGGAGGTAAAACAGGCCATCTTTTGGAGATCACAAACGGTAACGTAGATCTTGTATCAGCAGATATAAGTGAAAAGCGAATTAATCGAGTCCGAGAGAACCTAACGCGCCTTAACCTAAACTGCGAACTAATCGTCAGCGATTTATCCACAGACCCTAGCTGGTGGGACGGTCGACTTTTTGATCGCATTTTATTAGACGCACCCTGCAGCAGCACCGGGGTTATAAGACGTCACCCCGATATACTCCGGCACCGAAATGCGCAAGATATTCCGCAGCTAATTCAAATTCAGTTGGCATTACTCACTCAATTATGGCGCTTGCTAAAACCTGAGGGCATGCTGCTTTATGCAACTTGCTCAATACTAAGCGAAGAGAACGACGCGGTAATTGATACCTTTATTAAGAATCATAATGATGCAACGCCAATGGCACTGCCGCATCCGCAAGCCCTAAAAACTACGCATGGATACCAAACACTTCCAAGCCATGGACTATCCGATGGGTTCTATACTTGCGGGCTTTTAAAATCGTGAATCAACCCTATCTTGTTATCAGACGTGGAATCGTTGCCAGCGCACTGCTAGGCTGTAATCATGCATTGGAAATCTAAGGTTTTACTAATAGCACTGGTAAGTTTTTCCGGGCTCGCATTTTCTCAGTTTTCTGTTCAACAGGTGCACGTTTCAAGCAATGATACTAATGTACAGCTCATTACTGAATTGCAATTAGTTTTTACCGAACCGCTGCAGCAAGCGGTCGACCACGGAGTCACATTGCAGATTGTTACTGAGTTTGGCTTACCACGGGAAAATTGGTATGGCCGAGGCTTTGTGCTGCTAAAAGAATTTCGATATTTTCTTTCGCGCAACGCGCTCTCCGGCCGCTACGTGGTCTATCAACAAGACCGGGGCGAAACTCGAACCTTTCCTACCCAGACCGAAGCACTAAGACACATAGCGATACCTCCGATCGTACTGATTCCTACGGTTGACTTGGATGGTGCTGAAAATCTGGCAGTGCGTACTTTTGTTGATACGTATAAACTACCCTCGCCGCTACGTTTACAGGCCTTCTTTTCCCGAAGGTGGAGCCTAGATACTGACTGGACGCTATGGCCAACTCAACTGTAATACAGAAACTTACTCATCCAGCATTAGCGATAACGCTATCGTTAATACTCGTCGGCGGTTTGTTCGGCCTGCTTTCTGTATCGCTGGACTCGAATACATCCGGAAGTTTCCATTGGGCAATGCTCATGCTCAACAGCGTGGGTATGGCCGTTCTGATTTTGTTGGTGGTGTTAAATTTATTCATATTGCGAAAGCAATATAATGAAAAAGCACTAGGCTCTCGACTTACCGCAAGGTTAGTTGGCGCTTTTTTTCTGGTAACCGTTATCCCCTTACTTCTTGTTTACTATATCGCTGTGCAGTTTTTGAGCACCGGCGTAGACAGTTGGTTTGATGTGCGCGTCGAACAAGCAATTGACGATGCGCTGCTGCTAGGTCAAACCACTCTTGAAAGTTTACAGCAGGAAGCTATCGAAGATATCCAAGCTCAGGCTAATCAGGTTCGTGACGTTTTTGACAGAAATGAATTGGCACGAATACTAGACAGTATTCGCCAACGCTCCGGATATCGCGAGCTATCGGTGTTCACTCAAAATGGAACTATTCTCGCTTCCAGTTCCGGGGATGCCAGCATATTAGTTCCAGAGACCCCAGATGACACGATTCTTTCTCAAGTTCGACTAGGGCAGACTTTTAGTAGTATTGAACCAGTTTCTGACCAAAATCAGATTTTGCGCGTTGCCGCACCAATACATAGCCGGATATTGGGTCGCGCGTCCAGAGTTTTACATGCAAAAAATGCTCTTCCTCTGCGCTACGCGAAGCTCGCGTCAAGTGTCGATGAAGCCTCGAATCAGTACCAGCAAATGGTTTTCTCCCGTGAGCCAATTCGAGAGAACTTGGCGCTAACCCTGTCTGTCATATCTCTAGTCGCGCTATTGCTGTCCATTTTATGCGCCATATATTTGTCCAGGAGATTAGTCGCGCCTCTTGGCGAACTTGCCAAAGGCACGCGCGCAGTTGCACACGGAAATTACTCAACTGAACTGTCGGTAACGTCACAAGATGAATTGGGAATTCTGGTCAGCTCGTTTAATAATATGACTAGCGAAATCCGCGGTGCCCAACAACTCGCTAGGCGCAGCAAGGAGGAATCCGATCGACATAGTGCTTACCTTGAGATGGTGCTAAAAGGCCTTTCGTCTGGTGTTTTAGCTTTTGATGAACAAGATCGACTAACGACATACAATCTCGCAGCCGAGGAAATTTTAGGTACAGACCTAGCTTCTAGGGTCGGCGACATAATTGTCTCCCTGGTGGAAGATCGAACAAATTTACAGCCATTCTTTGAGGCGATTTCTAGCCGTCTTGCAGAAGAGAACCAGGATTGGCAGGAAGAAATTACTATACTCGGCCAACGTGGTAGGCAAGTGTTAATAACACGTGGTGCCATGTTGGCATTCGATACCAGCAAGCATTCTGGCTCAGTGATTGTCTTTGATGACGTGACTGGCTTAATTCAAGCGCAAAGAGATGCGGCTTGGGGAGAAGTAGCAAAACGTCTAGCACACGAAATTAAGAACCCGCTAACACCCATTCAGCTCTCTGCTGAACGCATTCGTCATAAATTCATGGATCAAGTAGACCCATCTCAAAAAGACGTGTTGGACCGGGCGACACGCACGATCGTACAACAGGTTGAGTCTATGAAAGACATGGTGAATGACTTCTCGTCATACGCCCAGCCAGTTAGAGCCGAGTTGAGCGAAACCAAGCTACAAGACTTAGTTCGAGATGTTGCGGAACTTCATCATCGAGACGATAAACCCGTTGCGATATCTTTTGATATTGATGATTCTATACAAGCAATAAAATCCAATGCCAGTGCCCTACGTCAGGTTCTAAACAATCTACTTATTAATGCAAGGCACGCTCTTTCAAATATTGAGAAGCCTGAAATAACATTGGGATTGCAGATTGCTGAAAACCTTACCGGAGACTATATTGATTTAACTGTTTCAGATAATGGATCTGGCATCCCTACCGATTTACGAGACTCTCTTTTTGATCCCTACGTTTCCAGTAAATCCAAGGGCTCCGGACTTGGTTTAGCAATTGTACGACGCATCGTCGAAGAGTACGGTGGTACAGTATGGGTTGAACCCGTAAAACCTCGTGGCTCATGCTTTATCATACGGCTACCTATGTCAGGCACAAACACCGATAAATGAGTGCACTAAATTCGAATTAGTTTATGAGCAAACGTATATTAATTGTTGATGACGAACCTGATATTCGTCAAATTGTTGGGGAAATCCTAGAAGACGAAGGCTATACGGTTGAGTATGCCAAAAACGCTGCAGAAGCCCGCGAGTGTAGATTAGAATTTAATCCTGAACTAATTCTGCTTGATATCTGGATGCCAAATGAAGACGGCATTGAGTTACTCAAAAGTTGGCATAAATCCCAACAAGTCAGCTGCCCGATTATTATGATTTCTGGCCATGGCAACGTAGAAACTGCCGTAGAGACATTAAAATTTGGCGCGCAAGACTTTCTAGAAAAACCATTATCAACTGCTAAGTTGCTAATCACTGTAGAGCGGACGTTACAATCAGAGTCGCTGAAGAAGGAAAACCTCAAGCTTTGGGGGCAATTACTTCTAGGGACTGAAATCATCGGTGATAGCGCCCCCCTAACTGAGCTTAAAAGACAGATAAGACTGTTAGGCCCTACTGATGGAGCAGTATTTATTACTGGGGAGCCTGGTAGCGGGAAAAGTACCGTCGCACACGCGATACATGCAAATAGTCACAGAAGAAACTCTCAATTAGTGGAAGTTAGTCTTGCTGCGATTCCTCCAGAAACATTAGCGCTTCAGCTCTTTGGCTACGAAAAGGGCGATGTTACGACACCTGGCTTTTTTGAACAGGCTCACGGCGGAACTCTTCTGCTGGACGAACTGCTAGATTTAGATATGGACACGCAGGCAAAACTCATTAGCGCTTTGCAAGAAAGTAGCTACATTCGAGTCGGTGGCAACACTCAATTGCCACTGGATGTGCGGGTAATATCGACTACAAGTCAAGATCTAGATGTTGCTATTGCAGAGGGCCGTTTACGCGAGGATCTTTTGTACCGGGTTAACGTTTTACCAATCTACGTTCCTCCGCTAAGAGACTCACCAAATGATATCGAATTATTTGCACAGCATTTTATGGCGCTTACCGCGAACCGAGAAAACCTGCCTCTACGAAATTATGAGCCGGACGCTATAAAATGGCTTAAGCAACATGATTGGCCAGGTAACTTGCGTGAGTTAGCTAACCTTACCTTCAGATTATTAGTACTTAATCGCGGTGAATCAATATCTGCCGACGAAACCAAACTAGCTTTGGGCAAAACACTTACCCGAAGCGATAATGACGGCCTATTTAGCGAATGTCTGGAGCTAAATATACGTCATGCTCGAGACCTCTTTGAAGAGGCATACCTCCGTCATCATCTTATAGAGGTTGGTGGGAATGTGGGAAAACTAGCAGAGGTCGTGGGCATGGAAAGAACACATTTATATCGTAAGCTAAAGGCCTTAGGT
>DNHK01000147.1 GCA_003485905.1 Gammaproteobacteria bacterium
AATCCTGAAAACATACTGGATAATTCCGAAATATCATGCTGATCCAGCTGAATTCCTCTCTCCAATATTTGTGCGATATCGTCAGAAACTTGTGACTGCCGAACGGAAGCCGGTTCTCCGTAAACACTTTCAACGCGCTCGACGTGAAACTCGGTAGCCAGCATTGAAATGCTAGAATCCTCTACCTTTCGCCCTAGCACCCGGTCAAGGGCCACTCTGAATGCACTCCATTGTAGCGGTCGACCTACATGAACATCTGCTGTCCAGCTAGGTGGTTGATCGCCTACCGCTATTATTCGAGCACTTGATACCCAACTTGGGAGTTCGTTCACGGAGCTGTCTATAACCGCCAAATTCGCTTGCTCGTTGCTATCGACCGGCACCACATCCTGCAGCAAATCACCGCGCGCTAAATTCAAGAAAGATCGAATTAGGACTTCTTCCTTAGCTGGAAGACCAATAAATGCAAGTGTACGATTATTCTGATTCATCGCAATCGCTAGGCACGCTGGCCCTGCACGTATCTTCTCATCTTGCCGACGACTGTTCGCTCGCTAATGGCTTTTCACCAGCTGAAGGCTCTCCATTTGCGAAAGGCTTCTCAATAGCGGTAGCATCACCGCTCAACTGACGCATCAAACTTCCCCACTCGTTACAATTTGGGCATTGCCATAGCATAGTTTTAGCTTCGAAACCGCATTCGCTGCAAAGGTAATCTATCAATGCAACATCAGCACTAAGGACAAAACTTGCAAGAGCCGTGTATTGAGCCGATGACTTTCCATCCAACACGACTAATTTTTTAAGAGCGTAAACTCTCGCGGGTCCGGTGCAATGATTTGACCACTCATGAAGTAGACGATTAGCAGCGGCCTGTCCATCCAAACTACTACAAAGCTCAATCGCCTTCTCAGCCATTGGCAGGTCTTCCAATTCCAGCACCAGCTTTTTAATTAACACCAACACTCTACGCTGCTGCTTTTCGGACATACTATCTAACTGCAAGAAGACATCATCAATAATCGCAGCATACTGTGCTTGATTTGAGACCAGGTGTTCCCATTCATCGAGAGCTTGGCCCCAATCACCCATACTCAAAAGCATTTGAACTTTGAGCATGGTTGCACGAGGAGAATTAGGGTCAAGTTTCTGTGCTTTGCCCAAAGAAGCTGTAACAGAGTCCATATCTTCATGCACGAATCCCAATTCAGCCAACTCGCAATAATAGTGCAACATCCGAATCCGATTCCGCGGTTCATTCTCACCCATACTTCGCGATGCATCAATTGCGGCCGACCAATCCTTCTCTAATTCGTAAACCCGAACTAGAGCCGATAAGGCTTGATCACGATACTCAGGATGCCCGGTTAGCTCTTCGAACAATCCTTCCGCTCGATCATACAACCCGGCACTCATATAATCGTGTGCGAGTTCATATATAGCCGTTTGACGCTGGCCTGTAGAAAGCGCTGGACGAGCGATGAGATTCTGGTGAAGGCGGGTCGCTCGATCGAGCTCTCCGCTACGTCGAAATAATTTACCTAACGCGAGATGAAGTTCAACGGTATCTTCGTCTACTTCTAATGCCTGAATAAATACTTCTATAGCTTTATCGGGTTCTTCATTAAGTAAATAGTTGAGGCCGCGAAAATAATTCCTTGAGAGATCCGATCCTTTACGTACCGCTTGTCGGTATCCGACGGCCCGGGCTATTAGCAAACCGAGCAGCAATCCAACCAAAGCAACCAGCACAAGAACTGACCACTCGGTGGATAAACCTAATGACACCTTATACCTCGTCGACCGGTATAGCCTTTAGCTCGTCGAGTTGGTTTTCTAGTTTAACTGCCCTACGACTAGCTCGTGATGCTCTCGTACGATGCTTGACCAACGATATCGACATAATTAAGGCCGAAAAGATCATGCCAATAGAAAATGTTATCAACAAAAGAAACGTTAGCTGCCCACGCCAAATAAATCCCATGTAGTAGTTAATTTCTACGATTTGCGGGTTACGTAATGCAAAAGTTATTGCCAACGCCACAATAATAACCATGGAAATTAGTAGTATTATTTTATGCACTAAGTATCTCCCTGTTCACACTTTATTGGCTTTGATCTATTCAATTTGGTGCTTGATAAAAGTAAGCATTCATTATGTTGCGTCGAAATTAAATTGAACTATTTAAAGATCCTACAGTAGAAAATCCCCAATTTAGATAGCGAGCAAACACAATTTACATTTTTGGCGGGAATCTGTAGCTGGACACCGCTACGTAAAACCTACTAAAGATGAGTTACAAATATATTCTATTTTTTGCCTTTAAAATCTACCCGATCACGCAATTCTTTTCCGGGTTTAAAATGTGGGACATACTTGTCTTCAACCTGAACAGCCGCACCTGTCTTAGGATTACGACCTACTCGTGACGCACGATGGTGTAACGAAAAACTACCAAACCCTCGAATTTCTATACGCTCTCCCTCAACAAGCGAGTCACTCATATGATCGATAATAGATTTAACCGCAAGCTCAACGTCTCGATGCGGAAACTGGGGCTGTGTATCAGCCAATATATCAATAATTTCGGACTTGGTAATTGTCGAGTCTGTCATTTACTCATGCACCCATTTTTATATGCTTTGTTCGGTCATTAACTTACCAAACATAGTTAGCGAATTGAGCTGTCAAAATAATCTATCTGGTGACATCAAAAACTTCGATATCGGTCGATATTTGTATCAAAAAAAATAACGCCGACTCACCAGAATCCGGTAAGTCGGCAATATCATTTACCCTCTTTTAAAAGCACAAATTAAATAGCAACTTGATTGATAAACCCTTACTCACCAGCTTCCAGCTTTTCTTTAAGTTTATCAGCGAGTTGACTGCTTCCGCTAGTAGATTTTCGGCTATATTCCTGTATTACTTCACTTTCTTTTTGCACTTCAAGGGCCTTGACTGAAAGCGAAATGCGCCGTGACTTACGATCGATACTGATCACTTTAGAATCAATCGCATCGCCTTCTTTTAAGTAACTGCGGGCATCTTCAACGTGATCACGTGAAAGTTCTGAAGCTCTTAAGTAACCCTCTACACCATCAATTAAGTTAACCGTAGCACCTCGTGCGTCGACTTCTCCAACTACACCAGATACCACACTACCTTTTCCGTTAGCAGCAACATAATCAGAGAATGGATCACCTTGTGCCTGTTTAACGCCCAACGAAATTCGCTCACGCTCAGGATCTACTGCAAGTACTACCGCCTCGACATCATCGCCTTTATTGTAGTCCCGAAGTACATCTTCGCCTTCTTCATCCCACGAAAGATCACTCAAATGAATCAATCCGTCGATACCACCGTCCAGTCCAATGAATATTCCAAAGTCGGTAATTGATTTGATCTGCCCGGTAACTTTATCGCCTTTCTTATATAAAGCAGTAAATTCTTCCCAAGGGTTAGTTTTACATTGCTTCATACCGAGCGATATTCGACGTCGATCTTCATCAACGTCCAGCACCATCACCTGAATTTCATCGCCAAGTGTTGTGATTTTGCTTGGGTGAACATTCTTGTTGGTCCAATCCATTTCAGACACATGAACCAAGCCTTCAACTCCCTCTTCAATCTCAACAAATGCACCGTAATCAGTAATGTTGGTAACCTTACCAAAAAGTCGAGTGTTCTCCGGATAACGCCGCGGTAAATCAACCCAAGGATCATCTCCCAATTGCTTAATGCCTAACGAAACCCGACCTTTTTCTCGGTCAAATTTCAATACTCGCGCATCTAGCTCTTGACCAACCTCGAGTACTTCTGACGGATGCTTGACCCGTTTCCAGGCCATATCAGTAATATGCAATAACCCGTCCAAACCACCCAAGTTAATAAAGGCACCATAATCAGTAAGGTTTTTGACAATACCCTTAACGATTTGACCTTCTTCCAACTTCTCGAGCAATTGTTCGCGCTCGGCACCCATCTCGTTCTCAACGACCGCGCGTCTGGAAACAACCACATTGTTGCGCTGGCGATCAAGTTTAATAACCTTCAACTCAAGATCGCGTCCTTCCAAATAAGCTGTATCTTTAACCGGACGAACATCGACCAATGATCCCGGTAAAAATGCTCGGACATTCTGCAAAGAGACAGTAAAACCGCCTTTTACTTTGCCAGTAATCTGACCGATAACAATTTCTTCGTTGGCTTGAGCTTTTTCTAGCTCATCCCAAACTTTAACTCGACGCGCTTTATCTCGAGACAATCGCGTACGACCAAACCCATCTTCAAGGGCTTCAATTGCAACATCAACAAAATCTCCAACTTTCAGCTCTTCTTCAGTATCAGAAGGACCGAACTGCGACAGTGGGATTTCTGCTTCGGACTTAAGTCCAGCGTTTACAGTGACATAATCACCTGCGACCTCCACGATTTGTGCTGAGACCACACTTCCGACGGTCATAACCGTCTCTTTTATACTAGCTTCAAATAGCTCTGCAAAGCTCTCGCTCATTTCATTTTACCTTGTTATCTGCGCGCAATCGCGACGACAACAGCCTTTATTATTTATTGCGGTCCGGCCGGATCGGATGCAAATGTTGGTTAACCAAATCAAGTACCGTAGACACCACCTCATCAATACTCATATTAGAGGTGTCAAGAACAGTGGCATCATCCGCTGGTTTTAGTGGAGATACCGCTCGCCCCGAATCCCGGGCGTCGCGTTCCTTGATCGCTTCAAGAAGGGCGCGGAGATTACCATCCAACCCCTTTTCTTTCAACTGCTTATATCGCCTTTCAGCACGCACTTCCGCACTTGCAGTAACAAATACTTTCGTGATCGCATCTGCAAAAACCACGGTTCCCATATCTCGACCATCTGCAACTAGGCCTGGCCATTCACGAGAACGCCGCTGAAGCGCTAGCAAGCATTCTCTAACTACTGGTCTGGCCGCAAAACGAGAGGCATGTACACCCACTTCTTCGCGCCGGACATCACGAGTTATATTTTGATTATTGACAAATATATCAACCACATCGCCTGGATTAGGTACACTTTTAAAGTGCAGCGAATCGCATATACTGCGTAAGCCCTCATCATCATCAGCTGCAACTTCAGCGGCAATCGCTTGCCAAGCCACCGCACGATAAATCGCGCCACTATCAAGATAATGCCAACCTAGCTGCTCTGCACACCGTGTGCCTACAGTACCTTTGCCTGCACCACTAGGGCCATCCAGTGCTAAGACAGGAGCGATAGCTTGAGCAGAAT
>DNHK01000245.1 GCA_003485905.1 Gammaproteobacteria bacterium
ACACAATGACTTCACGACTTAATTTCGGCATATTTCTTGCGCCATTCCATAAAGCGGGGGAAAACCCCACGCTCGCTTTTCAGCGGGATCTGTCGTTAATCCAACATTTAGATACGCTTGGCTATGACGAAGTCTGGATCGGCGAACATCATTCCGCTGGCAGCGAAATCATTGCGTCCCCTGAAATATTTATAGCGGCCGCCGCGGAGCGTACTCGTCGGATCAAACTGGGTACGGGTGTCACTAGCGTTGGCTATCACAATCCATTTTGGGTAGCGGAACGATTAGTACTATTGGATCACCTGACTCATGGGAGGGTGATGTTTGGCGCAGGCCCTGGTTCCTTGCCGACAGATGCGGCGATGGTCGGCATCGAGCAAAAAGATACTCGTGATCTGCTTGAACAAGGTTTCGATATCATCATGCAATTACTGACCAGTGAAGAGCCGGTAACGTTCAAAAACGATCGCTGGGATTTACGCGAAGCCAAACTCCATCTGCGACCTTATTCGAATCCATTATTCGATTGTGCGGTAGCAGCAGTTGGCTCGCCTTCTGGTCCTAGACTTGCAGGCAAGCACGGCGTTGGTTTGTTATCACTTGGAGCAACGCAAGCCGCTGGGTTCGATGCACTTGCGATGCACTGGGACGTGATGGAGCAACGTTGCGCACAATTCGGTCAAGTCGCAGATCGTTTGAAATGGCGATTGGTCGGCATGGTCCATTGTGCGGAAACTCGGGCACAGGCACGCAAAGATGTTGCTTATGGCATTGAATCTTGGTTCAAGTATTTTCAGTCAGTAGCTGGATTGCCACATATGAATCCAGAAGGAAGCATTGTCTCGGAAATGATCGATTACGTTGTCGAAGGTGGTCTGGGCGCGATTGGGACGCCAGAAGACGTGATCGGGCAGATCGATCGCTTAATGGAACAGTCAAATGGTGGCTTTGGGAGTTACTTAATGCTCTCGCATGAATGGGCAAATACCGAAGCGACAAGGCGTAGCTACGAATTGATTGCGAAATATGTCATGCCGGAATTTCAAGGGCAAGCGCATGCAACGAGAGATGCTGTAGAACGAGCAAAATCCTTGCGTAGTAAACTACGTACCGAGCAGCAAGCGGCGCTTGATGCGATGACCGAGAAGCACGCCGCCGAGGTTGCTCAGTTAGACCAGAATAAATCGGCTTAAGCAGTTTAGTGTTAGATCAGCTTATGCGGTATACGTATAGTGCAAAGCTTTGGTAAAGCTTAGGTGTTTCTGAAAGACCGTTGAGCGTGCTAGTAATAGACGTTACTGATACGAGTAGGTGCGTAAAAAAAGGATTCTGTGATGGTTAAAGTGGTTCACATGTGCGTTTTGGCCGCATGTATTGTGATTGGTGGTTTGTCTAATGTGTTGTTTGCACAAGAGATATCAGACGATTTTTTTGATTTATTGTCAGGAAGTGAGCCCGTTGGGAAAACACTGATCGAGACAAAGCCGGTATTGAACGTTGGAACTGAGGTTTCAACGTCAATCATTGGTTCAAAAATCAAAGATCCAGAAGTACGTGCCTGTGCAGAGCGGGGACTTCCAGAATTTTCTATGTCACAAATGCAAGACGTGAGTGTGATGGGAAAGTCAGGCTTTGTCAGAAAGTCCACACGAGAGCTGTTTTGGAAACGATTTGAAAATAAGCGATCTAAGGCTGTAGTTCGCGTGACTGCTCCTCAACAAGAGGTAGGTGTAGCCGTCTTGTACTTAGAGACTGAGCGAGTTCATGCCAACTGGTATATGTATCAAAGAGAATTTAAACGACCTAGACGGGTCACCGGGAGCGGCATATCGGGTTCTGTGCTTGGTACAGATTTTAGTTATGAAGATTTTGAACACATTGAAGAAATTATTTATACAGGAGATGTGGCGCGCCTGCCTGACGTAGAGATTGAAGGCCATATGTTCTATGTGATTGAACGGCATCCAGATAATGCTAGTTCACAGTACTCCTTAGTAAAAGGCTATATTGATCAAGTGCTTTGTGTTCCGATAAAGACAGAATTTTACGACCATGCTCAAAAATTAAAAAAAGCTTTAATTGCAAATCGCGAATTGATTAAAGAGAAGAAAGGCCGTTGGATTCCGCATGAGACAACAATGTATGATTACTCTCGAAACACACATACAGTTTTTAGAAACTACGACATTAAAATTGATCCCGAACTCCATAGCAGCATGTTTACGCCGCAATTTTTGAAACGAGGTCGTTAGGCTAATTTAGTTTATGATTTCTCGTGTCGCCGGCTATCTAAGCACGAATCCGAGTTTAATATTAGCTATTGCGTTTGTGGTGGCTGGTTTGTCAACAGGTTACTTGTGGGATTTTGAGAAGAACTCCGCTCGTTTAGAAATCGATCCGTCAATTAAAAATCTTGTCCCAAATAATGGTCAAGATTTGAAAATTTATCACCATACTCAAGAAATTTTTGAAAATGATGATTACCTGTTAGTTGTCTGGCTAACTCAAGATCTATTTACAACTAAGAATCTGAGAGCTCTTAAACGTTTTACTCGAGAGTTAGAAAGTTTGTCCGGGGTTGTGAAAGTAGATAGTTTGGCTACCGCGATGAGTATAAACAGTGAGTTAGACTGGACTCGGATTGACCCATTTTTGCATTCGATTCCCAGTAATGCTGAGGAGCTGTCGAAAGCTCGCAAGAACGCTTTGGCAAACCCGATATTCAATGGTCAATTGGTTTCCGAGGGAGGCAACGGAGCAATTCTATCGGTGCATTTCGATCAGGCATTTTCTACCTTAGAACTGATGGTGTTGATGGAAGAGGTGAGAAGTCTGTCAGAACACAACGCTGAAGGGTTGCGGCAGTTTTTAACCGGTCCACTTTACATGAGGATGGAAACCAGTCGATTACTCATGCGAGATTTATATAGAGTTTTACCAATGGCGGTTTTGGTTACACTTTTTATAGCGATACTTGGTTTCAGGAACATTGTAGGACCCATATTACCCGCATTTTCTAATATTTTAGCTTTGGTTGTTACGTTAATGATATTTGTTGCCCAAGGTAATAAACTGAACTTTATAACAGCGATATTGCCAGCTGTAATTTATGTTATTGGTTTTGCATATTCTATTCATGTGATCACCGAATTTGAGCGTGTTTTTGCGCAAATGAAGGACAAACACCAGGCTTTGAAGCGGGCTCTTGAAGACGTCTTTTTACCAATTACTTTAACTGCAATGACGACTGCAATCGGTTTTTTGTCTTTGACACTAAGTGATATCCGATCGATACAAATATTTGGATTGTATGCTGCTTTGGGAACAAGTCTTGCATGGATTACATCACTGATAGTAGTGCCTTCGGGCCTAGCTTGTTTTGCATCACACCGAGGAGAAATCAGAAAAAAAGAGTATCAACTGAGTCAAAAAATTACCGGTTTTGTAGTGAACTATAGAACTTCGATATTAACAGCGGGTTTTGTTCTTTTTATGGTATCGATTTGGGGCGCTTCTAGGATCAACGTGAGTACAGATTACCTTGAAAACTTCAGAGATGATAACGTAATCCATGAAAACTTTCGGTTAACGAACAGTACTTTCTCTGGAGCAGTCCCGGTTCAAGTTTTGTTACGTGCACCTCATGAGGATGCATTTAAAGATCCCCAGTTTTTGCAAATAGTCACCGATTTACAAAGTTGGATCGAAGCCATCCCTTCAGTAGGTGGAGTCTACACGATAGTAGATTACTTGGATGTTTTAGAGACTGCGTTCGCTGAAGAATTAGAGGAAGATCCTAGTGGAGAGCGTTCAAAAAACCTGAACAGCGCATTATTATTGTTTGGGGGAGGCGTTGATGCAGACCGTTATGCAGATCCTAGTTTTAGCGAGACTATACTAAGAGTAAAAACTTCATTGGTAGCAACAAAGGAGATCACTAGACTCATAGACTTAATACAAGCGAGAGTCGATTCTCTTCCTTTAGGGGTTTCGGGTAATGTAACGGGTAGCTCTTCCTTAATTGCGAAAACGATTGATAACATTGCAAAGGGCCAGTTGATGAGCCTGTTTTTCGCGCTGCTGAGTATCTATGTTGTTCTCTTGTTGGTATTTAAAAGCGGGATTGTTGCGTTGGTGGCTTTACTACCTAATGCACTTCCGCTGAGCGTTTTCTTTGGTTATTTAGGGATCACTGGCACACCGCTTAATATTACAACCAGCATGGTTGCAGTCGTCGTTCTAGGGATCGCTATTGATGATAGTATTCATTTTTTGACGCGTTTTAAGAAAGAATTTTCCAAGGTCAGCTCCAGTACCATCGCTATTCAACGAACGTTAAAAGCTATTGGACGACCTGTCACGCTAACAACTCTGGCGTTGTGCGCAGGTTTCGTAATGCTGAGTATTGGAGAGCTCCAGAATCAACTTCAATTCGGTCTACTCTCTGCTGGAAGTTTGTTCATCGCGTGGCTGGTCGACATAACATTCACTCCTGCTTTGTGCCATCTCTTAGCGCCGTTAATTCAAAAATCTAAATAAAAGTTCTGATAGTGCCGTGTGTGTCTCGAACTAAGATTGTATAGCTAGCTTTATCTGGTAGGATGATCAACGGAAGAGCGTCGC
>DNHK01000172.1 GCA_003485905.1 Gammaproteobacteria bacterium
TGAGCAACTTTAAGCGCGTGGTGCTGCTTGATGAAGACGTACCTGGCGTTTCAGCCCCACGTTTATTGTGCGACAATAAAATGGGTGGGGTTCTTGCTGGCATGCACCTTAAAGACCTAGGACATCGCCATGTCGCGTATTTTGGTGGTGGCCGTGACCTTTTGAGCACTCAAACACGCCTTGAGGGACTTCGTTTGGGACTCTGCAACGATAAGGTATCAGTTCCGAATATAGCTTTATTTGTTGGTGAGCATTCCATCAGTTCTGGTCAAAACCTAGCAAAAGAGTTCTTAGATAAGGCTGATCAAGAAACAGCAATCTTCTCAGGCTCTGACGAAATCACCGTGGGCGTCTTGGAAATTTTCGAGGAACGCGGCATTCGCATACCGAAAGATTTCTCACTGATTAGTTTTGATAATGCCCATTCATTACATTTGTTTTCTCCATCAATTACATCTGTAAGTCAGCCCGTTGAAGCTCTTGGTCATCGCGCAGTTCAAATTTTATCTAGCGAAGCTTGGGAACAGCCAGACCATGATCATATTAAGGAAATCATGCCGGTTAAGTTGATAAAACGCAATTCAGTCGTACCGCCGGCCAATTATAAAAAGACAGGCAAGTCAACAAATCGAAAAACAATCGACACAACATAATGGAGTTTATAATGATCGTAAATGTAAAAAACGTACTTATGTCAGCCGCAGCTGGCGTTTCATTGATGGCTACTGTTGCATCTGCCGACACTTTTGCACTAGTGCAAATCAACCAACAGGCCCTATTTTTTAATCAGATGAATAGCGGCGCAGAAAGTGCGGCCACTAGTAATGGCGATAAACTGGTCATCTTTAATGCTAATAACGACCCAGCTTCTCAAAACAGTGCCATTGAGACGTATATTCAGCAGGGCGTCGACGGCATAGTCATCGTGGCGATTGATGTGAATGGCATTATGCCCGCTGTAAAACAAGCAACAGACGCTGGTATTCCAGTGGTTGCGGTGGATGCAGTATTACCAGATGGCCCGCATTCAGCACAAGTCGGCGTTAATAATGCCAAAGCGGGTGCAGATATGGGCGACTTTTTTCTAAGTTACCTTGGCTCTGATATGGGTGGATCAGCTAAAATTGGTGTGGTTGGAGCACTAAATTCTTCTATTCAAAATATTCGTCAAGCCGGTTTTGTCGATAAGATCACTGGCGCGAACGGTGTTGTTGAAGCCGGGGTTGTTGACGGTCGAAATGTCCAAGACATCGCTCTTACGGCTGCTGAAAATCTCATCACAGCCAACCCGTATATGACGGCGATTTACGCTACAGGCGAACCCGCTTTATTGGGTGCTGTTGCAGCGGTTGAAAGCCAAGGTAAGCAGGATAGTGTTAAAATATTTGGCTGGGATTTAACTGCTCAAGCAATCCGGGGTATTGATCAAGGCTACGTTGCAGCAGTAATCCAACAAGATCCTGCTGGTATGGGAGCTGCCGCTGTCAACGCGCTTAATACCATTACTGAAGGTGGGTCAGTCGATACGTCTATCTCTGTTCCGATTACAATCGTTACGCAGGCAAACGTTGACGACTTTCGGAGCATTTTTGAATGATCAAGTCGACTTTTGGCGACATCTCCAAACCATCAGGGGGCTTTATGCCCTCTGGTGGCAACGATCAAACTATTCCACGAATTTCGCTCCGCGGAATTCACAAAACTTTTGGCTCTGTTGAAGCACTCCGCGGAGTAGATCTTGATGTAGCTCCAGGCGAATGTCTTGGCTTAATCGGTGACAATGCTGCAGGAAAATCAACATTAACAAAGGTAATTTCAGGCACCTATGTCCCCGATCAGGGATCTATATTGATCGATGGCGAAATGGTGCAGTTTGCAACTCCTGCCGATGCTCGCGCTCGGGCAATAGAGATGGTGTTTCAAGATCTAAGTCTTTGTGATCATATAGATGTTATGGGAAACCTTTTTTTGGGGAGAGAACTGACGGATTGGTCATTTCTTGACCAACGAGGTATGCGCATTAAAGCACGCGAGATGTTGAACGATCTTGATATTCGCATTCCCAAATTAAATGCAAAGGTTGCGCAACTTTCTGGTGGTCAACGCCAAGCTATCGCCATTGCTCGAGCAGCTTCATTCAACCCAAGTGTTTTGATTATGGATGAGCCTACTTCTGCCTTGGCAGTTGCCGAAGTTGAAGCCGTGCTAAGGCTTATAAAGCGATTGAAAGCTCGCGGCGTCTCCGTAATTTTGATTACACACCGACTGCAAGATTTGTTTCGAGTTTGCGACAAGGTTGCGGTAATGTATGAGGGTACTAAAGTAGCAGAACGCTCAATTAGTGACACAAATCTCGAAGATCTGGTGACACTTATAGTAGGCAGGGGGGAACATATATGACCGATCCCTATACCGAGCGTGGCGAAGGTTCGGCAATCGCTGATTTCTTGACAGAACACGCACAACTTTTATCCATTTCTTTTTTTTTCATCATTTGCATTGTATTTTTCTCAGTGGCCACTGAGGTCTTTTTAAGCTTTGGAAATTTGCTGAACATTCTTCGCCAAGCAGCGCCCATTCTGATTGTTGCAATGGCAATGACATTTGTAATTATTACTGCAGGCATTGATCTTTCAGTAGGCTCACAAGTCGCTTTAATAAACGCCTCGGCAGCCATAATGCTTTCTTATGGGGTAACTTGGCCGATTGTTGTGGTGGCAATGCTACTTTTAGGAGCTGCAGTTGGGTTAGGCCAAGGATGGTTCATTGCCTACCAAGGTATACCAGCATTCATTGTGACACTCGCTGGTTTGTCGATATTGCGAGGTTTTGCCCTTTACATGACTAAAGGCTTTTCAATACCGATTAATGACGTGCCAGGCTTTTTTGCATTGGGGCGGGGTAGCATTATAGGATTTCCGGTGCCAGCTATAATCGACTTGTTTGTGACTGCAATTGCGGCGATAGTCATTAATCGGCAGATTTATGGGCGGCAAGTAATCGCTGTCGGATCGAACCCTGAGGCTGCGCGTCGCGTGGGTATGTCATCAAATTGGATAATTGCTTCAGTATACATGCTGTCGGGCATTGCCTGCGCAATTGCTGGGTTACTTATTGCTGCGCGACTTGGCTCAGGTTCGTCGAACGCCGCAGTAGGATTTGAGCTTCAAGTAATCGCCGCTGTAGTTTTAGGTGGAACTTCTCTCTTTGGCGGGCGTGGGTCAATTCTTGGTACTTTACTGGGAACTTTGACCATTGCAGTAATCGGTAATGGGCTAATCCTGATGCATATTTCGCCCTTCTTTACCCAGATCGTGACAGGAGCAATTATTCTCGTTGCAATCTGGCTCAATACAAGAATTTTTACAGCAAATTTTACTTTCCGGCTAAGAAAGTGATTGTCTAATTTCACATACGCACGGGTGTTCGATTCAAAGGAATAACAAAAATGCAAGCCATATCAGAAAATCCTGATGGAGTTATAAACCAGATTTTTAGGCGTTCTAAGGCGCTAATTGGAATGATCCATTGCCCACCCTTTCCCGGTTCACCACGGTATAGGGGGGAAAGCTTGAATCAAATTTATGACGCTTGCCTGCGTGATGCTGAGTTTTTGGTCAACAATGGATTGCATGGTTTAATAGTTGAAAATCACGGTGATGTTCCATTTTCAAAACCTGATGATATTGGCCCTGAAACACCTGCTTTCATGGCAGTAGTTGTGGAGCGAATAAAACGAAACTTCGACGTCCCTATAGGGATCAATGTACTCGCCAATGCGCCAATCACAGCATTCGCTATTGCTCGTGCGACTGACTCGGCCTTTATTCGAGTCAACCAATGGGCCAATGCATATATCGCAAACGAGGGTTTTATGGAGGGGCGCGCAGCCCAAGCGATGCGATTCCGCTCCGCACTGCGTGGTGAAGGCATTAAAGTTTTTGCGGACAGCCATGTCAAACACGGCAGTCATTCTATAACTTCCGACAGAAGTATTGGTGAATTAACTCGAGATTTAGATTTTTTTGACGTGGATGCCGTGATCGCCACGGGGCATCGTACTGGGGACAGCGCCACTTTGGAGGAGATTGAAGAGGTCGCAGATGCTACAAGTCTTCCAGTTTTAGTAGGTTCAGGCGTCGACGCCGATAACATTGCGCAGATTTTGACAAGAGCTAGCGCAGTCATAGTCGCGTCATCACTTAAGAAAGATGGGGTATGGTGGAACCCAGTTGATCCAGAGAAAGTACGCAGTTTTGTAACTGCTGCTACCCCTGCATTGGAGACATAGGACTTGCAGATTTCAGATCAGATATTGTTTGCTAACAAGAAAGTA
>DNHK01000386.1 GCA_003485905.1 Gammaproteobacteria bacterium
GGCGCTTGGCATGCTTTGGCTATATACAAATTTATTGATCTCGGGTTGCTGGCTTTACCCTGCTGAATTTACATGCCCTCTAATAGATCATGCACAAACGGTTAGTCGTGGTGCTGCGCAATATGAGCTAGATATTATTCTTAACCACGCGCGCGCGCCAATAGCTGATCCACCAATGGCATTTTTAACTTTGGGTCAGATGCCAGATTGGTATCTAACTTGGTGGTCTGCTAACAAGAGCTTTCCTTATACATGGGGCATTATCGTTGGGGCTAGCGGCAGCGCACTTTTGTTGTTGATAGGTGTGTTTCAACGCACCCCCCAGTTGGGTAGATATTCTCTGCTTTGGTGTTGTTTGGCGCTACATACGCTCTATTGGTGGACGGCGGCCCCTGCGTTGCGCTATGCATTGTTTTTACCTTTTATGTGGGCGGTACTGATTGTTCTGTTAATTATTCTATTGAGTAAAGTGGATTTGTCGCGTTTCCAAACGACAAAACCAATACCTTTTATTTTGACGGCAGGGTTATTTGTTGGAGTGTTGATGAGTGACAAAATGTTTTCTTCGCCACCTAAAGTGCCGCAAGCTACTTTACATTCGTATATCAGTGATGCTGGATTATCTATTAACGTTGCTATACCCGACATTCGTTGTTGGGATGCGCCGTTACCGTGTTCGAGTGGTATGATTTTCGATTGGGGTCGTCGAATTGATTATGATCCTGCGCGTGGATATTTTATCCATCCGCCTTCGCTGTGATTTATTCTTTGCAATAGGTCTTCGACAAATAGGGTCATATACGGGGCAATAAAAAGGAAGACTGTTAAATGAAAATAAAGTGGATGGTGATTGCTTTGGTCGTGGTGTCCGTCGCAGTAGCCTTGCTATACGGGGTAGGTGACTTTTTAAGCCTTGAGTATCTTAAGCAGCAGCGAGAAAATTTTCAGGCTATGTATACAGAATCGCCAACTTTGGTGGTTTTGGCGTATTTTCTACTTTATTTGTTGGTTGCAACTTTTTCCATACCAGGGGCGGCGGTTCTTACGATAGGGTGTGGTGCATTGTTTGGGTTTTTTTTAGGGACCCTAATTGGTTCGTTTGCTAGCTCAATCGGTGCTCTGTTGGCATTCTGGATTGTTAGATTGCTTGCTCGTGATGCGATTCAAAAGAAGTTTTCCAAACAGTTAACGACGGTAAATAAAGGAATTCAAGAAGATGGTGCGTTCTACTTGTTTGGGCTTCGTCTAGTCCCAGTATTACCATTTTTTTTGGTTAATATTCTAATGGCGCTAACCCCAATTAAGTCATGGGTTTTTTATTCTGTGAGTCAGATAGGGATGCTGGCAGGAACCATGGTGTATGTTAATGCTGGGACTCGGTTAGCTGAGATTGATTCGTTATCCGGGATTCTTGATCCTCAATTGTTATTTGCATTTGTATTGCTGGCCATTTTTCCGATCTTGGCCAAAAAAGTGATGCAGCACTTAAAGCGACAGGCTTAAAGAATGAGAAAAAAACCAACCTCCTTTGACGCTAATTTAATTGTAATAGGCGCTGGCTCGGCTGGCTTGGTTAGTAGTTATATCGCAGCAGCGGTCAAGGCTAAAGTCATCTTGATAGAGCGACATAAAATGGGTGGGGACTGTCTTAATACCGGTTGTGTTCCGAGTAAGGCAATACTACGCAGCGCAAAAATTGCTGAATATATGCGGCGTGCCTCAGAGTTTGGTTTGGCACAGGTGCAGGTCGAGCCTCGATTCGAACAAATTATGGCTCGAGTGAAACAGGTGGTAGCCGATATTGAGCCGCATGATTCGGTTGATCGATATACTCAGTTGGGTGTCGATTGTATGGCGGGCGAAGCAAAAATTGTTTCCCCTTGGGAGGTCGAGTTAGATGGCAGTTTGCTGACCGCTCGATCAATTATAATCGCAAGTGGTGCGCGTCCTTTCGTGCCACCTATTGAAGGATTAGCGGAAGCCGGGTATCTCACATCCGACTCTGTTTGGTCGTTGACCAAATCACCTAAAAGGCTTGTCGTCTTGGGTGGAGGCCCAATCGGCTGTGAGCTTGGGCAAGCATTTGCGCGGTTGGGGTCGGAGGTGACGATTGTAGAAATGCTCGACCGACTATTGATCAAAGAAGATGTTGACGTGAGCCAAGTGATTGAGCGATCGCTAACCCAAGGCGGTGTGCAATGTTTGATGAGCCATAAGGCTGTTCGAGTGATTCAGAAAGGAGCTGAAAAAGTATTGGTATGCGACGGGCCAACAGGGGAAGTGAACGTACCGTTCGACGAGATATTAGTAACTGTTGGGCGACGGGCTAATACAGAAAATATGGGGTTAGAGGCTCTGGGGATTCAGACCAGAAGAAACGGTACGATCGAGACAGATAAATATATGCGGACTTCGGTAAAGAGCATTTATGCCTGCGGCGATGTGGCGGGGCCTTACCAATTTACGCATGTTGCGGCACATCAGGCTTGGTACGCAAGTGTGAATGCCTTGTTTGGCACTTTTAGAAAATTTACAGTGGATTATAGAGTGATTCCCTGGGCAACCTTTACTGACCCAGAGGTGGCCCATGTAGGTTTGTCAGAGCAAGATGCTAAAGACCAGGCTGTGCCATTTGAGGTTACCCGATATGGGATCGATGACTTAGATCGGGCGATAACCGACGGCGAAGCCCATGGCTTTGTGAAAGTGTTAACCGTGCCGGCCAAAGATAAAATATTAGGGGTTACGATAGTCGGTCATCATGCTGCTGAGCTTTTGGCAGAGTTCGTGTTAGCGATGAAGCATGGACTTGGTTTAAACGACATACTATCAACGATCCATCTGTATCCTGGGTTCGCTGAAGCGAATAAATATACCGCTGGTGCGTGGAAAAGGGCACATCAACCTGAGCGTTTATTACGTTGGGTGCAACGATTTCATACTTGGCGTAGGGGCTAGAGAGTTTGCTCATATGGCCTCGTTAGCTGCGACACAGTCAGCTCTCTTCTGCGGTTAGTAGTTCTTGCACCATGCAATTGATATCGACTAAATTCAGTTGGGGTTCAGAAAAAAGGTGTAAGCTATAAAAATGCGCATTTAATGCGCTGTGGTTTTATGCAAACTGTTACTTGCTCAATATGAGGGAATTCGAATGATCGATCCTAATTCTGGTAATCCGTTCGTCCGCTTGCTGGCCTTGGTTTTTATTGTTAGTGCCGGATGGAGTTCGCCGACAATGGCGGAATTCCCTAATGTTGGTGCGGCAGTAAATAGCGCCATGCAAAAATTTGATACCCAGTCTGGTATCGTTAGTCGGCCAGGGGTTAGCCCTAATCGTATTAGCGAGGGCTCATCCACCAGCCGTACTATTTCTATGCCTTCTGGTCGTGGAGGGTCAGGGCTTTCTATATCTAATCATCAGATACGAACGAGTACTAGCGGTAGAAGCGCTCGTAATAATTATTCTAACAATGTTCGCTATAACTCCGGGCGAAATTACAATTTTCGAAATAACCGCTACTATGGGAATCGGCGTTCGAATTCAGGCGCATTTTTTACCGGCGGATTACTTTTAGGCGCATGGCTGGGAGGTCATAACCGATATGACCCATACTATTATGGTGGTTACTCAAATAGATATTCGGGTAGTTATAATAATCGGTACTATTATAATAGTTACCGTGGCGGCTCCTACAGCTATTCTAACCGCTATAGATACCCAAGCGGCAGCACTCGCTATTATCGTAGTGCGCCAGTTGAGCCTACGGTGATTTATCGTGAAAAAATCATCAGTGACGCCGCAGCTCGCAATGAAAAGGAGCCCCATATGCTGCGAGACCTTGAAGGAAACTGTTTTGAGATTTCTTACAGTGCTAGCGGCCAGGAGCTTAGGCTGCAAGTTCCTGCAGAACAATGTGTCTGGTAGGGGCCAGGCTGCATTGGTATGGATTTTTAGCGTAGATATCCAAATTGGGTTAGGTTTGGTTATACGGAATTTTTCGTTGCATCAACTAAATAAAAAAGGCTCCTTTATAAAGGAGCTTTTTTTGTTAGGTTTGCGTATTGATTTAACTTACTTTTGAATAAGAATTTTTTGTACCCAACCGCCGCCTTGACCGCTTTCGATTAATAGAAAACCATCAGTTTCCTCACCCATGTAAACCATTTCCTCAGTTTTGGGGAGCTGTGAAATTACCGAGTTACTAGCTCCAGGTCCTGAGTAAACTTTTAGGTTATTGATCTTTGGAAATAATGAGTCGCCTGCATTGTAAGCGGCCCCAGAAGACTGCTGGCCACCCGCAGCGGCCTCTTGTTGGAGCGTACCAACATTACGGTGCAAGCTGGTCTGGCCGCGTACAGAAATGACAATATTATTGTAATTATCAACTAAACTCGCTGCGATGATTTTACCTTCGGAGGTGCTAGCGTAGCCGCCGCCGCCGGCGAATCCGATAAACCCACCCAGTGCTAGATCAGCCTTCTTTGCACTTCCTTCGGCTGCAGCGACTTGTACACCAGAGCGAGTGTCAGAAACTAGCATGCTAGTTTGGGCTTCTTTAAACTTAACTCCACCGGCAAGGGCGCCGATAGTTCGACCTGCGCCACCAAATAGTCCGCCAACAGCACCGCCAATTGCACCGCCAACTCCACCAGCGTTGCCATCAGAAAACACGACGGCAGGAGTTAATACGAAGTCAGCGGCAACCATTTGTCCCCCACCCATATTAGAACCGCCGCGTAACTCGCCAGAATCAAGTAAGGCGCGTTCTTGTTGCATGTTGGCCATGCCTTGCCCGCGCTCTACTACGATAAAACAGTTGGATTGCTGGATCATCATACGAATGATGCCTGTAGGCGAAGTGAGGTTGTATCGCGATAGCGCCGCAACAACGTGCGATTGAGGCTCAATTACAGCCATGGCGCCCATTGGGGTGGCACATTTTTCCAGCCCATCGGCACCGGTCGCGCCTCCTGGCCCTGCTGACCCTTGCACTTCACTACCGCCTTTACCTTTTTTCATACCGAAAATTTGTGCATCAACAGTACCACTGCCAGAAACTATGACGACTGCCATAGCAGTAACTAAAATGTTTCTTAAAGTAGTTTGCTTGATATTGTTCTCCATTTTTCCTCCGTCGGTTTATTTTATAGAGAATGCGATATCGCCAGTTAACTCCTAAAAGGTTTTAGGGCCAAGTTTTGGTGTTATTTACGAACTACCTTTACATGTTCGTAAAAATGTCGTGTTAGAGTCCCATGAACAATTTAAGTGCAATATTGAAGTAGTACAGGCGTATGTCTAGATCAAATCACGATCTTAACTCAGATCTTTTATGCATTAGGCCCGGCATGAACATTGCCGCGGACAGTATAAGTATTCAGCAGATTCGCGCGACAGGTGCGGGTGGTCAGAACGTAAATAAGGTAGCAAGTGCAGTACACTTACGGTTCAATGTGGAGGCATCGGGCTTGCCTGAGGCGGTAAAGAATAAACTGAAGGCGATTCGTGATCGGCGCATCTTATCGAATGGCACAGTCTTAATTAAAAGCAAGGAGCATCGTACGTTTGCAAGGAATCGTGAGGCAGCTTATGCAAGGTTACGAGAACTTATACTTCAATCTCTACACGTACAGACCAAAAGAATACCGACGCGTCCAAAAAAGTCAGCCGTTCGTAAGCGACTCGATAGCAAGTCACGGCATTCCCAATTAAAGCGCGGGCGTCGAGCGGTTAAGGGTGATGATTAGTTTCGTATCTTTATTTTTGGGGTACAAAATTAGGATCTATTCCCAGCGTCCCCTAGATCTTAATTTATCGTTGTCGGTAGGCTAGTGTCGAGTACCATTAAATAGGGAGCGAATATCCGAGCGGCTAAATGTGTAGGTTTGATGGCAAAACTGACAATCAATCGTTATTTCAGGTTGTTCAGCAGCCAGTTTTAGTGCGTCAGCCTGGCCAAGGATAAGTAGGGCATTACTACTTCGTTCGCGAGAACACTGGCAGCGAAAAGTTAAAGGGGATGGGTCGAATATCTGATATTTCTCGTCGTGGTACAAACGATGAAGAAGTGTTTCGGTATTGAGCGAGAGTAATTCTTCTTGGGTGCAGGTGTCGGCTAGTAGGCAAAACCTATTCCAGTTTTCCAATTGAGTTTCTTCATCCGTAATCTCACTCTTCTCCTGAGGCAGTTTTTGCAGTAGCAACCCGCTTGCAGTTTTTCTGTCGCAAGCCAACCATAATCGAGTCGGTAGCTGTTCGGATTGTGAGAAATATCGCTCTAGAGACGCGGCAAGTGACTGCTCTTCAGTATTTACGATTCCTTGGTACTGTTTTCCTTTGCGCGGTTTGATTGTTATTGCGAGTTGCAGGTTGTTTAGTAGCTCGCTGGAATCATAAACTTCGCCTTTTATTCGCGCGATAGCTCGAAGGTATTGTTGGTTTTCACATTCAGCAACTAGCAACTTTAACGTTCCTTCGCTCTTAATTTGAAGTGTTAGTTTCCCTTCGAATTTTAGTGTGGAGCTTAGCAGGGCGGCGGCACACATAAATTCGCCGAGCAGTGTTTGTATTTTTGAGTGATATTGTTGTTTTTTTAGAATTGCCAAATAGCTTTCTGACGTGTGGACTAGTTTTCCACGAATCGGTGTGTCGTTAAATAGAAAGCTGTAGCTTTGGTCAGGCATTGGTTATTCAGGAGGGGGATTTCTCGTCAGACATATTTTACAGTTTTATGGCTGGTTGAAAATACGTGAAATTTGTTCGCGTGAGTCTATAATAAAAATGGTAAGGAATAGCGATAGATGTGGAAGATGAGTCAGCTTTTAGGAATGGAGAGTCCAATGTTGGTGCTAATGGCTATTCTGGGTATTGTGCTTCTTAGATATCTGCTAATAGCGGGTGGTGCATACTTGGTTATGTACCATCTTTGTCGTAAGAAACTGAGCGTGAGAAAGATACAAGGCAAGTATCCGAGTGAGGAGGATATCAAGAGAGAGCTTTCGTTATCGTTTTCGACCGTCCTAATCTACACTTTGGTTATATGGTTGCTTTTTTTTACTCCTGTTAAAAACTGGACCCAAATAGTTGATTCCGATGAATCTATAGGTGCTATGTCTTTCATGATTAAGCTACTACTGATGCTTGGGATTCATGATTTATATTTTTATCTAACTCACCGATTACTGCACCATCCAAAACTGTATTCCAGATTTCATTTAGCGCACCATCGCTCAAGTAATCCTACTCCATTGGCATCACTAGCTTTTCACCCCGTGGAAGCATTCGTACAAATTGGAATTGTCATTCTTTTGGTCTTTATTATGCCGGTTAGTTTTGAATCCATTGTTTTATTTGGACTTATTAATTTTTTACACAATGTTTACGGGCATAGTGGTTACGAAATTTTGCCTCGAAGATTGCTTGCGAGCGTACACGCACGATGGTTTTGTAATAGTACTTTTCACAATCTTCATCATGAAAAGTATACGAATAATTTCGGTTTGTATTCGCGTATATGGGATTCTGCT